>CAYLSR010000056.1:0-8220 GCA_964385855.1 uncultured Mogibacterium sp. | reverse complement strand
CGTTAAGCAGCGTCGTCTTCCCGGAACCGCTCGGTCCCAGAATGGCGACGAATTCGCTGTCCCGGAAGTTCAGGCTGACGTTGTCAAGCGCCTTCTGCACGAGCGTTCCGGTGCGGTATTCTTTACAGATTTTTTTGATCTGCAGCATGCAATGTGCCCTTCCCAAAGGCCGCGGGCCTTTTTACCGTGACCGAAAAATTATATCACATTCCGGTAGCAGAAATATAGGCATTCTGTGAATTTGGCCGGTTTTGACATTTTTCAAGGATAATGACGCGCTTTTCCGCCCTGCTCCAACGGAACGGGGAACTTATGTGTTGCATTTGTGATAGACAGGTGATATAATTGATTCACCAAATGATTTGCGGAAGGGTCTTCACGGATCCTTTCGTTGGGTGTTCTTATTTATTTGTATGGAGGTTTAATAAAATGGAACAACAAAATCAAAAAGGCCAATTCACTTCCAACTTTGGATTCTTGATGGCTTGTCTTGGTTCTGCAGTTGGTCTTGGTAACCTGTGGTCCTTCCCGTACAAGCTCGGCGTCGGCGGCGGATTTGCATTCCTGCTCATCTACGCTATCTTCGCGCTTGCGATCGGTTATCCGCTGGTCCTCTCCGAGATCTCTGTCGGCCGTAAGACTCAGAAGGCTGCGATCGAAGCTTACGACGAAGTCAAGCACGGATTCGCTTGGGTCGGCGTTCTTCAGACGATCGTACCGTGGCTGCTGATCTGCTTCTACTGCACGTTCGGCGGATTCATCATGAGATACCTGATCGGTTCTCTCGGTGCGTTCGGCGGCGGCTGGCTCGCAACGGACGATGCCGGTGCTTCCTTCGGCTACATGCTGACTCCGGACAACGTCGGCAAAATGGTTCTCTGGATGCTCGTCTTCCTGCTGCTGACCATGGCGATCGTATTCGGCGGCGTATCCGGCGGTATCGAGAAGTTCTGCAACGTTGCGATGCCTGCACTGTTCGTGATGCTCGTCATCATCGTCATCCGTTCCTGCACGCTGCCTGGCGCAGGTGCCGGTCTCGGATTCCTGTTCGCTCCGGATCTGTCGATGTGGAAAGAAAGCTTCTTCAGCGTCGTCACACTGGCCGGCGGTCAGATGTTCTTCTCGCTGTCCCTCTGCTCCGGCTGCCTGATCGCTTACGGCTCCTACCTGGGCAAGGACGAGAACCTCGAGAGAGACGCTGCGTTCATCACCATCGGCGACTCCCTCGTCGCGCTGCTCGCAGGTATGGCGATCATGCCGGCTGTATTCTCCTTCGGACTTGAGCCGGGCGCTGGCCCTGGCCTGCTGTTTGTCACCATGACGACCGTATTCCAGTCCATGGGAACTGCCGGAAAGGTCTTCCAGCTCATGTGGTGGCTGCTGGTCTTCTTCGCGGCGCTGTCCTCGTCCATCGGCATGATGGAAGCCGGTATCGCTGCGATCCTCGACTCCAGGATCAAAGCAGGCAAGCCTGCAAGCCGTATCAAGGTCTCCATCATCATGACCGTCGTTGCGTTCATCGGCAACTTCCTGACCACGTACGACTGCCTCGGCGGCAACCCGGCCATGAACTGGTTCCACATCCTCGGACAGCCTGACGTCCTCGACGTTTGGGACTGCATCGCGGAAGGTATCCTGATGCCGTTCACCGGCCTCATCATGGCGATCCTCCTCGGCTGGATCGTACCGCACTACATCGACGACGAAGTCGAGCACAGTGCTCCTGGCCATGTCTTCAAGAGCAAGAAGTTCTACACCGTCTGCATCAAGTACCTTGGACCGATCTTCATGGCGATGATCGTCTACGGTCAGCTGACATCGGTATTCGCGGGACTGTTCGCGTAAGCTGCTCTTCTAAGATGAACGGATGATAGCGATATCATCAAAGACAAATAAGAACAACCACGATGCCCGGAGCGCAAGCTCCGGGCGTTGTGGTTTCAGTGGTTTTTCGGCGCTTTTTATTAACAATAATAATTTTATTTTTAACTTTTGTCTTGAACGGGACCCCCTGCTTGTTGTAAAATATAGATGTTCTAAACTAAGGATCAGGAGATGGATCTTATGAAAAAGAAATCATTTTTTGCATTAGCCTTCACCCTGCTCTTCGCGCTCAGCGTGCTGCTGATGACGGCCTGCTCCGCAGGCGAGCCGGGAGAACCGGAGCCGGAGCCGGAACCGGAGCCGATCACGAACCCGCTGACCGGCGAAACGGCGGAAGCCGGATTTGACGAAGATGCCATCAACCGCAGAGTGGTCGCGTTCGTCGTGGAAAACACTCCGGACGCCCGTCCGCAGTGGGGCATGGACGATGAGCAGTACTCCCCGGACATCATCCTGGAAGGTGAAGTCGAGGGCGGCATCACCCGTACCCTGTGGATGTACGCGGATTACAACAAGCTGCCGGAGCAGATCGGGCCGATGCGGAGCGCACGCCCGCCGTACATCCGGTTCTCCGAGCTGTTTGACGCGATCTTCATCCACTGGGGCCAGAGCACGACCGAGAACGGCTACATCGGCGCCAACACAGTCTTTAAGGAAGACGGCGTCGACCACATCAACCAGATGAGTTTCGCGGATGAATGCGGCATGTACGACCGGGATTACTCCCGCAACGTCTCCTCGGAGCACACCGGCATCGTCTACGGTGCCAAGGTGCCGGACGCGATCGCGGAGAAGGACTTCCGGACCACCCCGGAGGAATACACCCTGCTGCAGTTCAACAAGACCGCGGAGCCGATGAGCGAGGTCCGCGCGGACGAAGTCTATCTGGACTACTCGACCCGCACGGACTGGGAGACCACCGTCTGGACCTACAACGAAGAGGATCAGAAGTATCACACCGATAATTTCTACAACAATCTCACCAGAGATAACCTCCTCATCCTGTTCGACCAGACCGAGTACATCGAAAAGACCAACTACCACGGCACCGGCAGCAGCTGCATCTACTGTGACTACAAGCTGGCCGGCGGCACCGGCAAGCTGATCAGCCAGGGCACCGTCAAGGACATCGAATGGAAGGTCGAAGGCGGCAAGCTCATCCTGATCGACGTCGCCGCGACCAAGGCCGCGCAGGAAGAAGCTGCGGCAGCGGAAGAAGAAGAGGAAACCGCGAACGCCAAGAAGAATGACAAGAAGAGTGACGAAGCTGAGGGCGAAGAGGCCGAAGAAGCCGAACCGATCCTCATCGAGGCGAAGCTCAACCCGGGCAAGACCTGGATCGGCTGGGCGTCCGCGAACAACGGCGGCCACGTCGATATCGTCGCGTACGAAGTTGAGGAAGAAGAGGCGTCGGAAGGTGAAGAAACCGAAGCTGCGGACGCTGAATAATTTGCACCTGAAAGGGAGGCATCCCGGCGGATGCCTCCCTTTTGCAATGCCTGAATATCCGGCTGCCCTTTTTTCGGTATCTGATACCCTTCCGGAGACGCTCAGATATTATCCCGCCGATCTGTCCGGCGCGGTCGACCGCGCCGCCATCCGGCCCACGTTGTTGTTGGAGCCCATGACCCAGAGGATGTCGCCCGGTTGGATCAGCATGTTCGCATCCGGCATCCGGTAAGTGTAGCCGTCTTTCTGGATCCCCAGGACCATGCAATGCCCTTTGCTCTGGATGTTGCTCGCGCGGATTGGCTTGTTGCAGTACGGCTCATGCCCCCGCACCTTGATCGCCAGGCATGCAAGCGCATTGGCCGGATCCGGATAGTCCGTCTCCATAAATTCCGCCAGCGTCCGAAACGGTTTCTTCTGTTCAAATCCGAGCGTCGCGTAAAACGTCTCCAGCGAGCGCTCGTCCCCGACGATATACACTTTGTCTCCCGGCGCCAGCGAATAATCGCCGGACGGCAGCAGGTAGACGCGGTCCTTGTGCTCCACCTTCACGACGTAGATGTCCAGATTCCGCCCCCAACCGAGATCGTTCAGGGACTTTCGCTTGTACGGCGCGTCCTGCGGAACGATGAAGCTGACGATGCTGTAGTCCTCGTCGAGCCAGCGCTGTTTGCCGCGGGCTTCCTCCTCCTGGTCGAGCGTCCGCTCGTTGAGGTTGCGCAGAAAACGCGTTTCCAGCTGCAGATAGGAGGTCGCGATGAAGTCCGACCGCCCGACGAACAACAGGACGGCCAGGACCGCCAGCAGCAGCAGCCACTGATGCGACCCGAATAGCGTGTAGATTGGGATGTATGCGATGACCGCCACGACCGCCAGCTTGAGGATGATGAGCATGACCAGTGGCGGCCGGTTGGTCAGGTGTTCCAGCCACAGATGCGTGAAGGATACGCTGTGGAAGTCCAGCATCGGTCGGAGGAACAGGATGATCACCAGATAGATCGCCACGCAGGCGGCGATCTTTGCCGGCGTCTCCGGCATCACACCGGCCAGCGCCGGGGCGAGGAACCTCGTTCCGAGCAGCGCAGCCATCAGCATGATCACGCCGTAGATGAGGATCTTTCCGAAGAAAGAGCGCATGACGATCGTCCAGTCCTGCGTCCGTTCCTCCCCTGCCGGGTCTTTGGAAGTGTATTCTTCGATCTTCTTCAGCAGCCAGTTCGGCAGGATACGCTCCAGCAGCGCCACGACGCGGTCCGACCGCCGGATGAACGTCGGCGTGAAGATCGTCGTCAGGATCGAAGCCGCTACGATGACCGGATAGAGGTAGCTGTCCATGACGCCCAGCGAGATCCCAAGCGAAGCGATGATGAAAGAAAACTCCCCGATCGGCGCCAGGCTCACCCCGCCCTTCACGGCGGTCTCGAGATCCTGCCCGGACATGACCATCCCGATCGTCGCGAAGACCAGCTTGAACGCTACCGCCAGGATCGCGATCGGTACGATCGAGGTCCAGCGGCTCACGATGACCGACGGGTCGACCATCATGCCGACGGAGAGGAAGAAAATCGCGCCGAACATGTCCTTGATCCCCTTGGTGATGTGCTCGATGCGGTCCGCGTGGACGGTGCCGGCGAGCAGCGACCCCGCCAGGAACGCGCCAAGCTCCATCGAGAACCCCAGTCGGTTCGCGACGAGCGCCATGAAGAAGCAGAGCCCCATCGACAGGACCGTCAGCATCTCGTCGCTGATCAGCTCCATGTAGCGGTTGAGGAACGTCGGGAGGATGAAGATCCCTAAAAGCAGCCATACGATCAGGTAGATCAGCATCATGGCCAGGTTGAGCGCCAGCTCGGCTCCGTTGATCGACTGGCTGACCGAGATCGTCGACAGGACGACCATGATGAAGATGCCGAGGACGTCTTCCATCACCAGCGAGCCCATGACCAGCGACGCGTACCGCTCCTCGCGGATCCCGAGCTCCTCGAAGCACTTCTGGATGACGACCGTCGAACTGATCGACAGCATGGCCCCGAGAAAGATGCAGTTCATCGGGGACAGTCCTGTCAGCCTGCCGAACTCGTAGCCCGCCAGCATGACGCCGGACATCTTGACGGCCGCCGAGATGATCGCGGTGCTGCCGAGCGTCTTGAACTTGAGCAGGTTGAACTCCAGGCCGATGTGAAACAGGATGATGACGACCCCGATTTCGCTCCAGGTGTCGATCGACTCCTGGTTGGCAACATCAAAAAAGAGCGGGAAATACGGACTGATCAGGAATCCCGCGACGATATAGCCGAGGATGAGCGGCAGGTGGATCCGCTTGAAGAGGATCGTGACGACGGCCGCCGTCATCAGCATGATGGCAAGATCGATGATCAGGGATGGTATCTCCATACGCGCACCTTCTGTACAGCACCTTTATTTCTATTATAACAGGAATCTGCTTGCATTTGTTGCGGATTTCAAAGATAATATACAGGCAAATGACTTTACGAGGAGGACGATCATGACATACAGCTGGGAAACATTCGGCTTTCACATCCCGGAGATCCTGGTGCCTGCCGAAGGCACCGATTACTATCAATGGGCGACCATCGCCTGCGACCAGTACACCTCGGAACCGGCGTACTGGGAAGCCGTCGAAGCGCTGGTCGGGAGCGCCCCGTCCACGCTGCGGCTGATGCTCCCGGAAATCTTCCTGGGCGAGCCGGACGAAGCGGAGCGGATCCGCAGAATCCATGAGACGATGAACACCTATCTGACAGACGGAACTCTCCGCGCACTGCCGCCGGGCTGCATGCTCATCCGGCGGACCGTCGAGGGGCGGAGCCGGCTGGGCCTGCTGATCGCCACCGATCTGGATCGCTACGATTTCAGACGCGGCTCGCACGCGCTGACCCGGGCGACCGAGGAAACGGTCGTCGAGCGCATCCCTCCCCGCCTGCGCATTCGGAAAGATGCGTCGATCGAAGTGTCGCACATCGTGGTCTTCATCGATGACCCGGAGCACACCGTGATCGAACCGCTGCTCCATGTCCCGCAGACGCCGGTCTATGATGCCGACCTCATGATGAACGGCGGGCACGTCCGGTGCTCATTCATCGCGGATAATGACCTCGCCGGCGAGCAGGAGGCGCTCTCCGCGCTCTTTGACAAAGCCGTCGAAAAGTACGGCGTGGACAACGTGATGCTCCAGGCGACCGGCGACGGCAACCACTCCCTGGCGACCGCCAAAGCGCACTGGGAAGAGCTCAAAAAGACCCTCTCCCCTGCCGAGGCAGCCGTCCACCCGGCGCGGTACGCGCTCATCGAAATCCAGAACATCCACGACCCGGCAATCGTCTTCGAGCCGATCTACCGCGTGCTCTTCGGCGCGCCCGGGCAGACCGGCGAAGATCTGCTCCCGGAGATTGTCCGGATCCTCGATCAGCAGAACGGCAGCGCCCGGCTCCTGGCAGACGGCTGTGACGTGCCGGAAGGCGCATTTGAGCTTCCGTTCGTCAACGAGACCCGGAGTGGCAGCATCCTCGTTCAGGATCCCGCCGGCGAACTGGAAGTTGCGGTCCTGCAGGATGCCCTCGACGTGTTCGTCCGGGAATTCCCCGGAGCGAAGGTCGATTACATCCACGGGGCGCACACCGTCGAGACCCTCGGCAGCCAGAAGGGCAACCTCGGCTTTTTCCTTCCGTCGATGGACAAATACCGGCTCTTCCCGGCCGTCGCGGCAGGCGGCGCGCTGCCGCGCAAGACCTTCTCCATCGGAAAATCCATCGAAAAGCGCTATTACATTGAGTGCCGCCGGATCGGAGCCGGGACATCGCACCGTTAATTGTTCAAAAGCCCCAAACGGCGCGCAATTTTCAATATTCATTCATAATTTTTTAAAAAAATTCACAAAATCGCTTGACAACTTCCCTTTTGCGGTTTATAGTATATGCATGTTCATAAGTAATTATGAATAGTAATTCGAACCAGAGCATTATAGGGAGGAAAACAAATGAAACTGAAGAAATTACTGGTACTGGCGCTCTGCCTGACGACCGTCTTCGCCTTTACAGCGTGCGGCGGTGGCGGCGGTGAAGCCGAAGAAGAAGTCATGCACGTCGTCGCGGTCACCGAGCCGACCTACCCGCCGTTTGAGAGCACGGACGAGGACGGCAACCTGGTGGGCTTCGACATCGATCTGATCAACGCGATCGCGGAAGATCAGGGCTTTGAAGTCGAAATGCAGACGATGTCCTTTGACGCACTGATCCCGGCTGTCGAATCCAATCAGGCCGACATGATCATCGCAGGCATCAGCGAGAATCCGGAACGTGCGGAGCACGTCGCGTTCACCAACCCGTACTACAACTCCGGCAACGTCTTCATGGTCATGGCGGACAGCCCGTACAACAGTGAAGCGGACTTCCCGGCGGACGTGAAGATCGCGGTCCAGACCGGAACCACGACGATGGAGTACATCCAGAACATGGCGGCAGACGGCAAGTGCGCGGAGCCGACGATCCTCGACCAGCACAGCACCTGCGTTCTGCAGCTGGAGAACGGTGATGTCGACGCAGTCGCAGGCGACGCTCCGGTCCTGGACGAGTACGTCGCGAAGAGCCCGGACAAGTACAAACAGATCGGCCCTGTCTCCTATGAGACCGGCGACGCCCTCCTCAAGATGGCGGTCGGCAAGGACAATACCGAGCTGATGGAAAAGCTGAACACCGGACTCGCGAACCTCATGGAGAACGGCAAGTATCAGGAAATCTGTGCAAAGTGGGGCATCACGCCAATGCAGTAGCACGAAAAAAACAGATTGCAGATCGGGAACGGATGGTGTATAAATGATAACAGGAATGCACCGACTCAATACGTCTCCTATATAATGCCAATATAGGG
>CAYLSR010000055.1:0-8333 GCA_964385855.1 uncultured Mogibacterium sp. | reverse complement strand
AAAAAGCCCAATCCGGGTAGTCACTACCCGCCCCGGCCTGTTTCTCTATCGCCGGCCCCGCAAACCCCGGCAAGCCCCGCAAACCCCGGCAAGCCCCGCCGGCCCCGCAAACCATGCCACACCCGCCCAACAGGAATGTTTTTATGGATGACAGTTTTTCCCTGCAATGATATACTATTATATATACCTGTATGCTTTGGAATTGGGGGACTTCGGAATGGAATCGACATACAAGGTCAGAAGCTGGCGCCACACATTGGATCAGCTCACGCGGGAGACCGGGATCGGGCTGAAGCAGGTCTGCGAATATATCCAGGCCGCGTACAATGAGGATGGTGTCAGCTTTTATGTCAAGATTCCGCGGCGGCGGAGCGTGTTTATCGGGATCGGCATGGCGTTCCGGCAGCCGCTGGAGGTGATCAACGGCTGGATCACGTGTTACGGGAACAAGAAGAAACTCTACATCAAGGACCAAAGCGAGGATCTGGTCTGGATCTACCTGATCGAGGCAAACCTCCGGGATACGAGCGGAAAGAACTACTTCCGGGCGTATGAGGAGTATCAGGCGGCCGCGAATGCGGCGTTCCGCGAGCGGTGGGATGAGATCATCCTGAGCCGGGAGGCGACGGCCGACGTAGAGATCAGCCTGGGGCAGGCGGAGTTCGGAGAGGAATACGAGGGGCTCAAGGCGTTCGTCGCGGAGCACATGGACGCGTTTAAGACCGCGTATGCCAGGGCGCGGAAGTATCTGGACGGCTATCTGGATCTGATCCTGGAGGGCGGGACCGCCGTGGACGGGCGGGAGGCTTTGACGAGCATCAACTCGCTCCGGGGATATCTGGACGACAGTATGATCAATTATCTGGCCGGGGACAGCGAGACGATCCACGTGCTGGACCGCCGGACCGGTAAGCGGACGATCCGGATCAAACACGTGCCGAAGGGCAAGCGCCAGCACATCAGCCTGTGCCTCGCGCTCGGCATGACGGCGGAGGAACTCGACGAATATCTGGAGCTGATGGGTTACGCGCCGCTGGACATCAGCGACCGGGATGAAGGCCTCCTCCTGACGGAACTCAAGGACTGGGAGCGGCGTCACCCGCTGCAGGGGGCGTACAAGCAGCAGTTCTTCGGCAAGGACCCTTCCGTGCTGCTGACGGAGAGCGAGAAGCGGGAAGCGGTGGAGGAGATGCTGCAGCTCCGGGCGGACCTCACGGAGGCGTATCACGCGCGGGGGCTCAATATGCCGTATATCAACAGACAGTGAACAGACAAAGATGAGAAAGACGATCAGATACAAATGGGCGGCCCTTGCGGCCGCGGGGATGCTCCTGTGGTGCACCGCAGTCTGGCCGGCGGAGGCGGTCCGGGCGGAAGACGCGGGGCCTGTGCCGGAAGCGGCTCTGGAAGCGGAGCCGGAGGTCGCCGGGGAAGCAGAGAGCGCTGAGGCGGAGGAACCTACGGAGCAGCCGGAACAGCTTGCCGATGAGGTCGTCCCGGGCGAAGCGGCTTCGGAGGTGCCGGAAGCCGCGGGCGGAGCGGTGAAGCCGGCAAGACCGAGCTACCGGTTCGCTTGCGCGGTCGACGGGACCACCACCTACGGGGTCTGGGTCGATGGAGCGATGTCGGCGCTGAAGTTCTATGTGGATTCGTCCGGGTATTTCCGGGTGCAGGATCTCGAGGGCGTGCAGTACGAATCGATGGACCCGGCGGTCCTGGAGATCGACGCGAGCGGCAACATCACGTTGAAGTCGGTGGGCTCGACGTCCATCCGGGTCACGATCCCGGAGGACGAGCTGTACGGGGAGACCGTTTCGTATGTGCCGGTAACCGTGCAGAAGCACTCGCAGTTCTTCTATTTCAGCAAGTACAGCGTCCGTGCGACGATGAGTGAGGGCGGTTACCAGCTGGTGCCTCTCAGCCATGAAGGGCTGCGCTATCCGGTCACCTATGCCACGTCGGATCCGGCGGTCTGCACGGTCAGCGAGACAGGCTACATCACCTACACGGGTGCGGGGAACGCGACGGTCACGGCGAGCGTTCCGGAGGATGATCTGTATAAGGCTTACGAGGCGGAATTCCGCGTGTACCTGACCGCGGATGAGCAGGAAATCACCGGGGAGCGGGACGTGACGGTCCGGTACGGGCAGGATATCGCGCTCAACCTGCAGGCGATGACGGAGCTCCTCTACATCAGCGTGGACCCGGAGCTCGCGTCGGTGACGGAGGACGGCGTGGTCAGCTTCCGGCACCCGGGGACGGCGATGATCCGGGTCATCGCGCCGGCGACGACGATGTACTGCGCGAAGTATGTCCTCGCTTACGTCACGTCCGAGCTGGAGACGCCGGACCTCAACGTGGTGAGCTCGAGCGGCAGGAACAAGCTGACCTGGAGCCGGGTGTCCGGCGCGGCCGGCTACGAGGTGTACGTCCGGTATCCGGGCAGGAGCGACTTCCGCAAGGTGCTCACGAAGTCCGCAGAGGTCAAATCGGTGACGCACCGGGGCGTGACCGAGGGCAAATACTATGAATACAAGGTCCGGGCGTTCATCAAGATCAGCGGGAAGTACTATTACAGCCCGTTCTCGGAGACGTTCGGCGTGACGGCGATATAGTTTACAAGGCGGGAGACCGGCGGGCGGCTGCGGCCGTCCGTTTCAATGCGGCAGGATGGATCGGTATTACAGCAGATATGAACCAATATTCGGGGCGTGGTACATCACGGACGAGATCGGAAGCGGCGGCGAAGGGCAGCTGTTTCGCATCCGGCGGGTGGATGCGCGCGGCAGGGAGTATTTTTCCGCGCTCAAAGCCATCAGCGTCCCGTCGGGCGGGGAGGCGGAGATCGAATCCCTGATGGCAGGCGGTCTGTCCCGGCAGGAGGCGGAGGATTTCTTTGAGAAGACGATCACGGAATCCATGCAGGAGTTCGACTTCCTCGCGAAGCTCAAGGGCAACAGCCACATCGTCAGCTACGAGGACCACGAGATCTACAAGCGGACGGACAGCTTTGGCTGGGACATCCTGATCCGGATGGAGGAACTTAAGCCGCTCGTGAAGCACTCGATCGAGCATCCGCTTTCGCCGCGGGAGGTCGCCGTGATGGGCGCGGACATCTGCCGCGGTCTGTTGTTTTGCCGGAAATACAACGTTGTACACCGGGACATCAAGCCGGAGAACATCTTCGTCGCGCCGAGCGGGGACTACAAGCTGGGGGATTTCGGGATCGCGCGGATCATCGAGAACACCCAGGTGACCAACCTCTCCCGCAAGGGCACGTACGGCTACATGGCGCCGGAGATCTACTGGGGCAGGCCGTACGGCCCGGCGGTCGATATCTACTCCCTCGGGCTGGTGATGTACCGGTACCTCAACAACGGGCGCGACCCGTTCATGACGCCGTACCCGGAGCCGCTCGAGCGGGCGGACCGGGACAACGCGTTTCTGAAGCGCGTCCAGAACCCGGATGTTCCGCCGCCGCAGAATGGTCCGGAAGACCTCAAGCGGATCGTCCTCCGCGCGGTCGCGCTGGACGCCGGGGACCGCTACGCGAGCCCGCAGGAGATGCTCCGGGACCTGGAGGTCTTCCTCGTGAAAAACCCGCAGGAAGATGAAGGACCGGCGGATCGGCCGGCTGTGCTCACGGCGGAACCGCAGCCGAAAGCCTCGAGCTCCCGGTGGAAGCGCCTCCTCGCGGTTCTGGCGGCGATCTGCGTGATTGCGGCGGGCATCCTTTACGCGCAGATCCCGAAGAAAATATCTTCCATCGAGGGGATCGGAGAGACAGCCGAGATCCTCTACGGGGAGGAGCTCGCGCCGGTCTACACGGTCGAACCGGACCGGTTCGAGGACGAGCCGGTGACCTTCGAGTCGAGCGATCCGGCGGTGTTCACCGTGGATGAGGCGGGCAGGCTCCGGGCGGTCTCGGTCGGCGAGGCGGTCCTGACGCTCCGGGCGCGGGCGTACGAGCGGCAGGTCGCCGTCACGGTCATCCCGAAGGTCACGGACATCACCGGCGTCGACGAGACGATCTGGCTGACCCGCGGCTACTCAGCGGAGCTCGAGCCGCAGCTCGAGCCGGAAGAGTACGCCTCGGAACCGATCCTGTACGAGACCGCAGACCCGGCAATCGCCACCGTCGACGAGTCAGGCAGGATCGAGGCAATTGCTGCGGGCGAGACGGCGCTCCGGATCTCCGCGGGCGGCTTTACGAAGGAGTTCAGGATTTCGGTCTCCGAACCGCAGCCTGCCGCGAGCAGTTCCTCCGGCGGCTCGTCGGGGAAGAGTTCTTCCAAAAAGAAGAGTTCCTCGTCCGGCGGTGGAGGCGGGGGCGGAGACGAAGGCTATTTCTCCAGCAGCGATGATGAGTTTTTCTGAAAGCTGACAAAAGAACCGTCCCCTTGTCAGATTTTGTCAACCAGCGTTACATCTCGCTGACAACTTAAATTGACAATTCGTGCTCCGGCGGGCTTCGGCTTGCCGGAGCTTTTTTCATGCGCGTAAATCCGTCCCGCCAACCCGTTGAAATTTCAATGACGAAAAAATCAAAAAAGTTTTTCTGAAAAATTTCAAAGTTGGCACGGGTCTTGCTTTATATATTGGTGAAGGCGGAAAGACGTCATCCACCTTCGGGAATAGGGAACAAAGGCACGGGATGACAGATCCGCCGGATGCCTCTGAACAAGTGAGAGAAGAAATACGGAGGAAAACAATGCAGACAAGTTTATTTGAAGGCGTAAGAGTACTGGACTTCACGGATTTCCTGGCGGGACCGATCTCCGGTATGTACTTTGCAGATATGGGCGCTGAGGTCATCAAGGTCGAGAACCTGAGATCCGGCGGCAACTTTGTCAGAAACGCGATGCCGAGAGAGAGCAAGACCAACCGGTCGATGTACTTCCAGAACCTCAACAGAGGCAAGAAGGCCGTCGCGCTGGACCTCAAGTCCGACAAGGGCAAGGAGATGTTCGCAGAGCTGATCAAGAGCGCGGACGTTCTGATCGAGAACAATCGTCCGGGCGTCATGGGCAGACTCGGATTCAGCTGGGAAGTGTGCCACGAGCTCAATCCTCGTCTGATCTACGCTTCGGTCTCCGGCCACGGCCAGACCGGCACCAGAAACAGACTGCCGGGTTACGACCTGATCGCGCAGGCGATGGGCGGCTCGATGAGCATCACCGGCTGGCCGGACAGCGAACCGCTGAGAGCCGGCATGGCGATCGCGGACCTGATGGCCGGTTACAACATGACCATCGGCGTCGCTTCCTGCCTCTATGCTAGAGAGAAGACCGGTGTCGGCGAGCACATCGACATCGCGCTGGTCGACTGCATGGTCTCCGCGCTGGAAGCGAAGATGATGGAGTACCTCTACACCGGGAAGAACGTCGGCCCGACCGGCAACCGCTACATCACCTCCGCTCCGTATGACTGCTTCAAGGCGAAGGACGGCTACTACGTCATCGCGAGCGGCACGGACGTCCACTTCAAGAACCTCTCCGCAGCGATGGGCAGACCGGAGCTGAACGAAGATCCTAGATTCTGCGGAACGCAGGAGCGCCGCAAGAACTGGGCGCCGCTCAAGGAGATCATGAACGAGTGGGGCGAGGACAAGACCATCAAGGAGTGCATCGCGATCATCGAAGGCGCAGGCGTTCCGGCAGGCCCGATCTATCAGTGCTCCGACATCGTCGCCGATGAGAACATCGCCGTGACCCGCGAGATGATCGTCACCGTCCATCATCCGGAAGCGGGCGACCTGAGAGTCCTCGGCAACCCGATCAAGTACGACACCTTCAAGTGCAAATACGACAAGGCCGCTCCGGACCTGGGCGAGAACAACGACGTGATCTTCGCTTCGCTCGGATTCACCGAAGAGCAGATCGCCGAAGCCCGCGCGATGGGAGCGATCAACTAGTCAAAAAAGACAGACGGACCGGACCCGCAGGGCCGGTCACGTGAACACAGCAAAACCTTCATATATAGATAAGAGCCATTTGATCTTTCGTTCCGGCGCGGTGAGCCTCCGCGCCGGCAGGGAAAGATCCCGGCTGACCCGGAGAGGCAGCAAAAGGCTCAGAAATCTGAAAGGAGTATGGTACAATGAGTTTCCCTAAGAAAGTAGATATCCTGGAAGCCTGCCCGAGAGACGGCTGGCAGAACCACCCGGTCCAGATCCCGACCGAGACCAAGATCAAGTACATCAAGAAGATGATCGATTACGGCGCGAAGAGAATGGACCTGACCTCCTTCGTCAGCCCGAAGTACGTCCCGCAGATGGCGGACGCGGCGGCGGTCGTCGCCGGCGTTTCGGACTACGCGAAGGAAAGAGGCTGCAGGCTGTACGGCCTGACCCTCAACGGTAAAGGCGTTGAGAACGCGATGAAGACCGACCTCGAGTACGTCTCCTTCGTCCTCTCCGTCAGCAGAGAACACCAGATCCGCAACTCCAGAAGGACGATCGAGGAGTCCAGACAGGCGTTCCGCGACCTCGTTCCAAAGGCGGAGGGCCTCAACATCCAGCTGGCGCTGCCATGCGTCTTCGGCTCCCCGTTCGGCGATGAGATCGACATGGATCTCGTTAAGGACATCATCGAGGAAGCCTTCAGCCTGGGCATCAAGGAGATCGGCCTGGCGGACACCGCCGGCGTCAGTACCCCGGCGCACACCCGCGAGGTTCTGAGAGCGATCAAAGAGTACTGCGATCCGGACCTGACGACCATCCACCTGCACGACACCTACGGCATGGGCATGGCCAATGCGTACGTCGCGCTGGAGGAAGGCTACAGCAAGTTCGACGCTTCTCTCGGCGCGATGGGCGGCTGCCCGTTCGTACCGGGCGCGAAAGGCAACATCGCGATCGAGGATCTGATCCACATGTGCGAAGCCATGGGCCTCGAGACCGGCTATGATCTGGACGCGGTCTGCAAGACGGCTGTCGAGATGGGCGAAGAGATCCAGGCCGTGATCGACACCTGCATGACGAAAGTCTGCGCGCACCACGAGTAATCGTCTGAGCCGGCCCGGACCGGCAGGGCGGCCGCAGCACTTCAGGCTGCCCGTGACAATCCGATGGCAAGGGGCTCCGGATCCCCTCCATATACAAAATTTCTTTATTAGATCTAAGAAAGAAAGGAACACAGAAAATGAAGAAGAAAATCTTTGCAGCCCTTCTGGCATTCACGATGGTCTTCGCGTTCACCGCATGCGGCGGCGGTTCTTCCGACGGCGGCGACGGCGGCGAGTCTGCAGAGGCGATCCACCTGTCCCTCGGGCACACCAACAACACGGAGCACCACTATCAGCAGCTGTCCGAGAACTTCGCTCAGCTCGTCTCTGAGAAGACCGGCGGTTCCATCGTCATCGACATCTATCCGGCGGAGCAGCTCGGTTCCGGCCAGGAGCAGATGGAGTACGTTAAGAGCGGTACGCAGGACATGTGCCTGAACCCGGATGCTTACATGGCGAACTACGATCCGATGTTCAACGCGATCGAGATGCCTTTCGCGATCACCAGCTGGGATCAGGTCAGAAATCTGCCTGGCAGTGAAGCTGCTAAGACCCTCGAGGCTGCTGCGGAAGCACAGGGCATCAAGATCCTCGGTTGGTCCGCAAACGGCATGAGAGTATTCTCCACCACCAAGGAAGTCAACAGCCCGGCTGACCTGTCCGGCCTCAAGATCCGCTGCGGTTCCGCGGAGCTGATCAACGCGATGATCACTGCTCTGAACGCGCAGCCGACCACCCTGTCCATGAGCGACATCTACAACGGCGTACAGACCGGTATCTGCGACGGCCAGGAGAACCCGACCGCCAACATCATGGGCTTCAAGCTCTATGAAGTGACCCCGTACATCGCTGTGACTCACCACCAGTACTGCGCTGAGCCGCTGTACATGAACCTCGACAAGTTCAACTCCCTGAGCGAAGAACAGCAGCAGGCGCTGCTCGAGGCCGCTGCGGAAGCTTGCGCGGCTGACGTCGAAGTCGTCGCTTCCGGCGAAGAAGGCGACCTGAAGGCTATGGAAGAAGAGTACGGATGCACCATCACTTATCCGGATCAGGCTGCGTTCGAAGAAGTCTTCGCTCCTGTCACTCAGTCCTTCTATGACAAGTACGGCGCTGACTTCCAGGCTCTCTGCGAGCAGATCAAGGCTCTCTAAGAGAAAACCGTCTTAGGAACGGTCAGTAACAAAAGCAAACCGGAAAGACCCGCCGGTGCCGGTTGGGGGGGTCTAAACTTCCGGGAACCGAAGGAAAAACAGGAAAAACCGCTGGGAAAACCGTGCAGAAATGGTGTTTTGCGAAACCGATCCTCCCCAAAAGTGAGAATATTT
>CAYLSR010000054.1:0-8371 GCA_964385855.1 uncultured Mogibacterium sp. | reverse complement strand
TCATCACCGTCATCCGTCGGATTCCGGTAGTGCTTTTTTATGCGTCTTTTTTCTGGCAGTACTTCTTCAGGCCGGTCTTATGGAACAGCAGGTACACGACCGCGCCGAACAGGATCCAGCAGGTCCCGACGAGTTTCGCCGTGCCGGACAGCCTCGTGATCATGAAGACCAGCGCTACAAAAGCCACGATCAGGGTCACCGGATACAGCGGCGTCCGGAACGGCGCGATGATCTCCGGATGTTTTCTTCTCATATACCAGAGGCAGATCATCGTGATGAACCAGCAGATGGCCGTCACGAATACGATCATCTGCGCGATCAGGAACAGCAGTCCGGTCGCCGCGAGGATGATCTGGCCGGCCGCGGTGAAGATGATCGCGACGTACGGGGCGCCGCGCTTGTTGACCTTGCAGATCACACGCGGCAGGTCCCCGGAGCGGCTCATGGAGAACGGGACCCGGGCGCCGGTCATCAGCGTGCCATTCGCGGTGCTGACGCAGGCGAAGACTCCACCGAACGCGATGAGCAGTGCGCCGTACTTCGTCACGGTCGTGAAAGCCTCCGCCGGCGGCGCACTGGATTCCGCCAGCGCAGTGCCCGGCATCAGGCCGTTCATCACATAGACGAAGATCGTGAAGATCACGCCGCAGGTCGTCAGCGACAGCAGGATGCTCCGTGGGACCTGTCTGGCCGAATCCTTGAATTCCTCCGACATCGCAGGGATGGTCGACCACGCTCCGAAGGAGAGCATGCAGACCGCGGCGCAGGAGAAGATCGCGCCGAACCCGTTCGGCGCGAACGGCGTCAGCAGCGCCTTATCGACATTCGCTCCGCCCCAGAAGATGAACAGGAGCATGATGCCCGTGATAATAAACGTTGAAAGGAACTGAATGATGCGCCCGCCGCCGGTGCTGATCATGTTGGAAATCGCGAAAAAGATGATCAGCGCGTAGGTGAGCACCGAATCCGGGATCGGATTGTGTCCGCCCGCCAGTTCGATCATCCACGTGATATAGCTCGCGCAGGTCATGGAGACGATCGCCGCGCCGAGACCCTGTCCGCCCCAGAGGCCCCAGCCGCTGAGGAATCCGAGGAAGTCTCCGGCTTCTCCGCCGATCGCCATTTTAGGAAATACGTAAGCGCCTCCCGCGATCGGGAACGCTGTAGCGACTTCACAATAGCAAAGCGCTACGATCATGACGACGACCGCAGCGATCAGGAATCCCAAGCTCGCTGCAGGCCCTGCGATCCCGGAGATCTGACCGCTGACGACGAAGATCGTCACGCCCATCATGGCTCCGGTACCGACGGCCCATCCATCCAGTGTCGTCAGCTGCCTTGACAATTCATTCTGGTTCTGAACCATTTTATTCCTCCTCTCTGCCTTAATGATCTTTTACTGATTCTATTATTGTCTGTTTCGCGGAGTTGATACAATAGGCTCAGGCCAAGTCTGGAATTTATTGCATTCTCGCCGATTTTTTTTGAAAAAAATTACTTTTCGCGCCTTCGTTTTTACGAAAAAAAACGCACCCGGCATACTGCAGGGTACGGATAATAAGCAGTTCAGGCATCACATCCAGCCGTCGAGCAGCCTTCCTGTCACGTCGTCATTGTTCCCGTCGACGATCCGGTAGACGTCGAGCGCGATCATCAGCTCTTCGTTCGCCGGGATCACATACGCGGTCATTTTCGAGTGCCGCGTGCTGATGGAAGCCAGCTCGCCGCGGGTCTCATTTTTGATCGGATCGAGCAGCAGTCCCAAACATTCCAGCTTCTCGCAGATTTCCCAGCGGATATCAGGGCTGTTCTCCCCGATGCCGCCGGTGAAGACGATCGTATCCGCGCCGCCGAGCAGGACGAAGTACTGCGCGATGTAGTTCACGATCCGCCGGACGAACATCCGCCGCACGAGAAGCGCGTGCTGATCACCCTCCTCGCAAAGCTCGAGGATGTCCCGCATGTCGCTCGCACCGCTGATGCCGTACAGACCGCTGTTCTGGTTGAGCTCCCAGATGACCTCCTCCGCGGTCTTCCCCTCTGCTTCCATGATGTACGGGATGATGGACGGGTCGATATCGCCCGACCGGGACCCCATCATCAGCCCGGCGAGCGGCGTGAACCCCATGGAAGTGTCCACGCACCGCATGTTCTTGATCGCGCAGGCGCTCGCACCGCTTCCGATGTGGCAGCTGATCATGTTGAACCGCGCAGTCTGCTTGAAGTGCTGGATGACATTGGCCACGTACTGGTGATTGATCCCGTGGAACCCGTACTTCCGCACCGCGTGTTCCTGATACCAGCTCAGCGGCACGGGGTAGAGGTACGACTCGGATTCCATCGTCTGGTGAAACGCCGTGTCAAACACCGCGACCATCGGGACACCCATAAACGCTTCCCGGAACGCCCGGATGCCCTTGACCGCCGGCGGATTGTGCAGGGGCGCGAACTTCTGCAGCCCCTCGATCTCCCGGATGACGTCCTCGGTGATGATTACACTCTTGTTGAACTTGTGGATCCCCTGCACCACCCGGTGCCCGATCCCCTCGATCCCATTCAGCGACTCCACGATCCCCAGGCTGATCAGCTTGTCCATCAGGATGCTGACTGCCGCGCTGTGGTCCGGGATCTCCGCTGTTTCATTATATTTCTCACCGCCGAACTTGACGGAATAACCGCTCCCCTCATTCCCGATGCGTTCAAACAGCCCTGTCGCGATGACGTCCTTCCTGTCGAAATCGTACAGCGCAAACTTGAGCGAACTGCTCCCGGTGTTGACAGACATGATCTTCATCGTTTGTCCCCCTGTGCCTTCAGTCTGTGTCTTTCAAAAGAGCTTTCTCCGCCGCATTTTCTGCCGCAAAAAAAGCCTTTCTGTCACTATAGCACAGAAAAGCTTTATGAAAATGTAGATTTTGTGGAAAATTACAAAGATTCGGCCGGATTTCCTGCTACTGCTTCAGATAACCCGCCTCCCCCAGAAGTTCCTTCATGTGTGCGGTATAGGCGAGGAGCACTTCCTGCGCCGGACCTTTCCGCTCCTTTTCCTGCGACATCACGCTGGCGGTCTTCCAGGCACCGGCGATGATGTTGCCTCCGGTCGGAACGCTCCGAAGGAGCGACTCGGACATCCCCGATTTGGTCATCGCGACGGAAAGGACGACCTTATCCGCCTTGCTGAAGAGTCCGCCCTCCGCCCTCGAATACACGATGACCAGATGCCTCGGCGTCGCGGGCAGCATCACGTAATGGTCGCCGCCCAGATCTGTCGGCGTACCCAGCCTGAAATCATTGTACTGTTCTTTGTCCCAGTGCTCCTCCATGAACGCGAACAGCTCCTCCGGTGTAAACGACCTGTTGGTGAGGATCACCTCTCTGCCGATCATTGTGCTGCCTCCTTTCTTCAAAACCCTCAGGATCCTTAGCTTTTCCGATAAAGCCCGGTTTGAAATGCCTGCCGCATCGCTGCGGGCTACCTTAATTATATCACAAAACCCACGCGCAGTCAGCAGGCGTATACTCGACCCGGATTCGAAATTGACATCATTCTTTTTTCTGAATATATTTCATAAAGAAGGGCAAAAAGGATTAGAATATGATATCATCAGTAAAAGGGTTGTAATAAAAAGTTTGGGACACGACGAAGAACTCTTGCAACGATAAAGGAGGAGTAATCATGTTTCAAAACGCATCGGAAGTCCTGCAGTACATCCGTGCAAACGATGTTAAGATGGTGGACTTCAAAATGGTGGACATCAACGGGAGCTACCGCCATGTCACCATTCCGGCCGGCAGTATCGACCTGCACATGCTGACGGAGGGCGTCGGATTTGACGCCTCCAACTATGGCTACGCGGTCGTGGAAAAGAGCGATATGGTCTTCATCCCGGATGTGTCGACCGCCCTGATCGACCCGTTCTGTGAAATGAAGACGCTGTCCATGAGCGGCAACGCGATGATCATCGACTATCCGCACAACCGGCCGCTCCCGCAGTATCCGCGCAACATCGTCAGAGCCGCGGAGCAGTACATGAAAGATACCGGCATCGCGGACCGGATGATCATCCTGCCGGAATTCGAATTCTACCTCTTCAACGATGTGGGCTGGAACGTGTCGAACGGGCACCAGGAAGCCCATGTGGATTTTAACCAGGCGTACTGGAACAGCAGCATGGAAGGGCTCGGCAACGTGGTTCCGTTCCAGAAGAACTACCACATCGCGAAGCCGTTTGATACGACCTATGAGTGCCGGAGCATGATGGTGCTCCGCATGGAGGAAGCCGGCATCCCGATCAAGTACCACCATCCGGAAGTCAGCGCCAGCGGCCAGTTCGAGATCGAACCGCTCCTGGGGCCGATGTGCGAGATGGCGGACGCGACGATGATGATCAAATACATCATCCGCAACACCGCGATCGAGTACGGCATGAGCGCGACCTTCATGCCGAAGCCGGTCTACGGAGAAGCTGGCAACGGCATGCACGTCCACATGCTCCTGATGAAGGGCAACACCCCGGTGTTCTCCGACGACAACGGGTATTCCCGCCTCAGCAAGACGGCCCACTACTTCATGGGTGGCCTTTTGAAGCACATCGCCGCGCTGTGCGCGATCACCAACCCGAGCACGAACTCCTTCAAGCGCCTGGTCCCGGGCTTCGAAGCCCCGGTCACGGTCGGCTACGCCACCTCCAACCGCAGCGCCGTCATCCGCATTCCGGCATACGCCAAGAAGCCGGAGCTCCGGCGGTTCGAGCTTCGCAACCCGGACGCGACCTGCAACCCGTACTTCGCGTACGCGGCGATCCTGATGGCAGGCCTCGACGGCGTCAAAAATAAGATCGACCCGCACGAAAACGGTTGGGGGCCGTACGACTTCAATCTGTACAATCTCCCGCCGGAAGAAAAGGCCAAACTCAAAGGCCTTCCGACCAGCCTCGAGGAAGCGCTTGATGCGCTCGAACAGGACCACGACTTCCTGACCGAAGGCGGCGTCTTCCCGGAAGAACTCCTGAAGAACTTCATCAAGCTCAAGCGCAAAGAGTGCCGGGAGCTCGCGAAGTACCCGAACCCGGCGGAGTTCGACCGTTACTACAACATCTGAAATCTGACAAGTCTGACAAGGGGACGATTCTTTTGTCATATTTTGTGAAGTCGAAGGACGGCGAACACGCTGAGAACAGTTTAAAAGGCAGGGGTCACGCCAAAGTGATCCCTGCCCTTTTACTTTAAAACCTTCTTCAGCATCGCCTCGTCCACGTTCGGGAGGATCTTAATAAGGTGCTCCCCGCAGCTTTCCGCATCTAAAACCTAAAACTCGATCTTTTTCAGTTTGGCTTTGACGCTCTCAATGAAGTCGTCGTTATAGAGCTCGTGGAAACGATCCGGATTCGTCGAAAAATTCAATGCCCCGACAACAATCATCTCCCGATTTACGATCGGAATCGAAACGCAGGCGATCTCTTCATACAATTCGGAGATGACGATTCCGTAACCGAGTTCCCTCATCTTTGAGACATTATCGATCAGTTCCTGCGGATCGATGATCGTATGCTGCGTCATCGGCACGATGTTGTGGCTCCTGATCCATTCCAGAAGCTCTTCCTCATTCAGCTGAGAAAGGAACACCTTCCCGGCAGCTGTGCAGTAAGCCGGCAGCGTACTCCCCGGCAGTGCAAAGAGATCGTTGTACAGACCTGCCGAACCGACGCTGGCGATGTGAACGATCAGCTCGTCCTGATAAAAGACGGACAGACCGACCTGACACTGTTTCGTGGCGGCATAATAGCACATAAACGGATACAGTTTTTTTACAAGCGGGTCGTTTCTCGGCACCTCTCCGACCATCGACAGCAGTTTATACGTAGAAGAATACAGTTTATCGGACTGCTGTTCCACATACCCTTCTTCCACCATTGCCTGAAGGATCCTGTGCACGGTAGAAGCAGGAATGCCCAGATTCTCGGAAATCGTTAAAATGGAAGTCGCTTTACCGTTCCTCGTCACATATTCCAAAACGTCCAGCACCCGTTTCACCATATTATTTTTTCCGCCGTTTTCCATGTTCCTGACCCCCCGCTCCGACGCGATTTCTTTAAAAGCATTATACCATTACAGATCGCTTCGGCACAACGTTATCCTTCTCGCATTTTCAAGAAGCTTTTGACGTACAGGGTCACTGAACGGCGTCTTCATCGACCATCTGAAGCGCTTTTGTCGGACAGACCAGCACACAAGCAGGCTGATACCCGTATTCAAGTCTGGTAATGCATCCATCACATTTGATCATCTTGCCGTCCAGGAAGGACGGCGCACCGACCGGACAGGCCATGGAGCAACTACGGCAACCGATACAGTTCGTATTGTCGTATACGGTCAAATCTGTCTTCGGATCTTTTCGGATACACCCTACCGGACACCCTTCAATACAAGCCGCGTCGTCACAGTGCATACACGAAACCGAAATATAGTTATACTTCCCGTTTTCCTCGTAGTCCGCGATCCTGCGGAACGGGCTGGTCTCTTCTGTATCGATGTCGTTCTGATCCATGCAGGCTACAGCACAGGCTCCGCAGGCGACACATTTCTCCACATCGAGCTTCAATCTAAGCTTCATACGCTGCCTCCTTTGTTACCTTAACATGAACACAGTTATATCCCGGATAACCGGAATACGGACAGAGATGATTCAGCGCGACCAGTTCATTCGCATCAGCTTCTTTCCTGCCATGGTAGATGTTCAGCGTTCCTTTGAGCTGTTTCGAGGTGACATTCGCGCAAACCCGCACTTTACCGTTGCTGTTTTCGACGACTATCGTGTCATTCAGCTCGATGCCGAGCGACTCCGCATCTTCATCATTGATATCCACGCGAAGCGTCGGGTGGAATGTCCTCAGCCACGGGACTTCATGCAACCTGCTGTGCAGTGCATACGGTATTCTGGCTCCGACTGACAGTATAAACGGATACTGCTCCGCATCCTCCTCATCATACGGAGCATCGTAAGTCGGAACAGGAGACAGCCCGCACCCCGGTATCGATGCGATAGACTCGGAATACAGCTCGAACTTTCCCGTAGGGGTCATCAGTCCTTTTTCAAGGTACTCAAGTTCCTTATATGGGACCGCGTCCGGACTGCTGATCGGCATATCCGACGCAAGGCAATCCTCTACTGTCAGTTTACAATCCTGCAGACAGTAATCGACGAATTTCCTGTATCCGGATGCAAGAAGAGGATCGTCGATCCCCAACACCGGAACCAGCTCGGAAATGATTTGTGAATCCGGCTTTGACTGTCCGACCGGTGGTATGACCGGCTTGATATACCAGACTTTCCCGCCCGGATAGACTTTAAATTCCTCCCGCTCGAAGGACGTACATGCCGGCAGAATGATATCCGCATGTTTGCAAACATCCGTCATAAACAATTCAACACTGACGACGAACTCCATCTCGTCGAGAACTTCCAACACCTCATGCGGCTGCGGAAGCATCCGATTGTTCATTCCGAACGCAAACAATGCCTTGAGCGGATACGGATCCGCCGTTTTCGCCTGGCGCACAAAGTCTGTCATCTGACACTCCGGAATGAACTTTTCCCAAAGCGGAAACCGATCATAGCCGATCCGCTTCGGTCCATTCTGCGGAGTGGTCTCATGGATATACTGATGTTCTTTTGTCTCAAAGTTCGCCCACTGATGGCTGAAGGTCTCTCCCGCAGGGATGTTTCCGCCCACCCTGTCATAGTTTCCGGTGATTGCCGTCAGGGACATGATGGCTTTGAACGTCTGATATCCGTTGATGTGGTGAACGATCGGCGCACCGCTCTGGCTGATGGAGGAAGGCTTGTTTAAAGCATACATTTCAGTTGCGCGGTAAATATCTTCCGGATCCAGTCCCGTGATTTTCGCGACTGTTTCGAGATCGTACTTCTCAACTTCTTTCTTGTATTCTTCAAATCCATGTACATATTTTTTAATGTACTCCATATCCGTCCAGCCGTTGTCGATGATGATCTTCGCCATCCCGAGCGCAAGCGCGGCATCCGTTCCCGGCTTGATCTGAAGATGGATATCCGCAAGCTTCGTCGCGGACGGGGTCTTCTTCGGATCAACAACGATGATCTTCATGCCGCGTTCTTTGCTCTTATAGAGCCCTGCGACCTGGACATATTTGGAATAAAAAGGATTTGCTGCCCAAAGGATATAACAGTTTGAATTCGCCGTATTGTTGACCGAGAACATGCCGGTCATGTCCTTCCAGGCCTCAACTGTCGACGTATGGCATGTCGAAGATTCGGTCCCGAAATTCACGGAGCCGAAGCTGTGACACAGCCTCTGCAGCATCGCGCGGTACCATTTCGCGTAACCTGCGA
>CAYLSR010000053.1:0-8477 GCA_964385855.1 uncultured Mogibacterium sp. | reverse complement strand
AATTTGATAAGCTCGGCCTGACATACTTCTACACGCTCATCGACGTCGCTGTCGCGCGCGTGATCCGCAGCGAAGGCGGCTTCATCTGGGCGCTCAAGAACTACGACGGCGACGTGATGAGCGACATGGTGTCGACGGCGTTCGGCTCCCTCGCGATGATGACCTCGGTGCTCTGCAGCCCGGACGGCAAGTTCGAGTACGAGGCGGCGCACGGGACCGTCACGAGGCACTACTACAAGTACCTCAAGGGAGAGGAGACTTCCACCAACCCGATGGCGACGATCTTCGCCCGGCGGGCGCGCTCAAGAAGCGCGGTGAGATGGACGGCCTTTGTGATCTGGTCCGGTTCGGCAAGCTGCTCGAGGAAGCCTGCATCGACACGCTGAACGAGGGCATCATGACCAAGGATCTGGTCAACCTCGTGGAGGGCGGCGACGCAAAGGCGGTCAACACGGCGGACTTCATCCGCGCGATCCGCGAACATCTGGAGAAGAAACTGGAGGCATAAACAAAATGGAAATCATCAGGATGGCAGCAGCGGGGACGATGGAATCCAGCGATATCATCGTCCGGATCGAACCGCGGGAGGAAAAGGGCATCGAGATCCATCTGACGTCCAGCGTCATGCAGCAGTTCGGCAGAAAGATTGAACAGGCGATCCGCGAGACCCTCGCGGAACTCGGCGTCGAGAGCGCCTATGTGGAAGCCGTGGACAAGGGTGCCCTGGACTGCACGGTCAAGGCCCGCACCGCGGCAGCCGCGCACAGAGCGGCGGACAATACGGAGTACAACTGGAGGACAGCAAAATGAAATTACGCCGCAGTATGATGTTCGTCCCGGGCAACAACCCGGGGATGCTCAAGGATGCCGGCATCTACGGGGCCGACAGCATCATGTTCGACCTGGAGGACTCGGTCGCGATGACCGAGAAGGATGCCGCCAGATTTCTCGTCTACAACGCGCTGACGACGCTCGATTACGGTGACGCGGAGCTCGTCGTCCGCATCAACGACCTGGCTTCCGGGCTGGGGATCCAGGACCTCGAGGCGATCGTCCGCGCCAGACCGGACGTCATCCGCCTGCCGAAAACCGAAAACGCGCAGGATGTCATCGACTGCGAGCGGGAGATCGAGCGGATCGAACGCGAGGCCGGGATCCCGGTCGGGAGCACCGGCATGATGGCAGCGATCGAGAGCGCGGAGGGCGTCCTCAACGCGCATTCCATCGCCAAATCCTCTAAGCGCCTGATCGGTATCGCCCTCGGCGCGGAGGACTACGTGACCGACCTCAAGACGACGAGGAGCGACGGGACGGAGCTCTTTTTCGCCAGAGGGATGATCCTCAACGCGGCCCGCAGCGCCGGTATCGACGCGCTGGACACCGTGTATTCTGACGTCAACAATGAAGAGGGGTTCATCGCGGAGGCGACCCTCATCAAAAAGATGGGCTTCAGCGGCAAGAGCATCATCAACCCGAGGCAGATCGAGCCGCTGCACAAGATCTTCATGCCGAGCGAGAAGGATCTCGTCAAGGCGCGCGCCGTCATGGAGGCGATCCGCGAGGCGAACGCGAGGGGCAGCGGTGTTGCGTCCCTCAAGGGCAAGATGATCGACCGGCCGGTCGTGCTTCGCGCGCAGTACCTGCTGGAGCTCGCAGGCGAATCGGAAGAAGCGAGGGAGGTATAGGAGATGAGTGTCAGTCAGGAGAGTTTACAGGCAAAATACGGAGCATTCTCCGCTTCGAGCATTTCCGA
The DNA here is from genome assembly GCA_964385855.1 of uncultured Mogibacterium sp. Classification (GTDB taxonomy): domain Bacteria; phylum Bacillota; class Clostridia; order Peptostreptococcales; family Anaerovoracaceae; genus CAYLSR01. The sequence goes on along the minus strand of CAYLSR010000053.1, from coordinate 6,724 downwards.
TAAGAGCATGGAGGATCCGGGCAAGATCGTCCCGTCGATCCACGAGGCGATCGTCCGCAGCGGTCTGAAGGACGGGATGACGATCTCGTTCCACCACCACTTCCGCAACGGGGATTACATCGTCAACATGGTCCTCGATGAGATCGCGAAGATGGGGATCAAAAACCTGACCATCGCGGCCAGCTCGCTGGCGAGCTGTCACGCGCCGCTGGTCGAGCACATCAAAAATGGCGTCGTCACGCACATCGAGACGAGCGGCATGCGCGGAGAGCTGGCAGAGCAGATCTCCCGCGGCCTGATGGAATCGCCGGTCGTCTTCCGCTCTCACGGGGGACGTGCGGATGCGATTGCGAGCGGCGAGCTGCACATCGACGTCGCCTTCCTGGGCGCGCCTTCCTGCGATCCGCTCGGCAATGCGAACGGCTACAACCGCGACGATAAGGATGCGACCATGTGCGGTTCTCTGGGTTACGCCAAGGTGGACGCGCAGTTCGCGGATCAGGTCATCATCATCACGGACCACATCGTGCCGTATCCGAATACCCCGTTCGGGATCCCGGCGGTGCAGGTCGACTACATCGTGCTGGTGGAGCACATCGGCGATCCGGCCGGCATCATGAGCGGAGCGACCCGGTACACCAAGAACCCGAAGGAACTCCTGATCGCGAAGGCGGCGGCCGATGTGATCGAGCACTCCGGGTACTTCTACGACGGGTTCGCGATGCAGATGGGCTCCGGCGGCGCGTCGCTGGCGACCGCGCGATTCCTCCGCGAGAAGATGGAGGCACAGGGGATCCACGCGCACTTCGCGCTGGGCGGGATCACCGGGCAGATCGTGGAGATGCACGAGGCCGGCCTGATCGACAAGATCCTGGACGTCCAGTCCTTCGACCTGATGGCGGCCGCGTCCCTGCGGGACAATCGCTTCCACGCGCAGATCGACGGCTGCTTCTACGCCGGCTACGACTACGGCGGGGCGGCGGTCAACGCGCTGGACTTCGTCGTGCTGTCCGCGCTCGAAATCGACACGGACTTCAACGTCAACGTCCTGACGGGCTCTGACGGCGTGATCCGCGGTGCGATCGGCGGTCATCCGGACACCGCGGCGGGCGCCAGCATGTCCATCGTCGTCGCGCCGCTGACGAGGGGCCGTATCCCGACGATCGTCGAAAAGGTCAATACTGTGGTCACTCCGGGCGAGGTGATCGACGTGGTCGTCACGGAGCAGGGGATCGCCGTCAACCCGAGGCGGCAGGACCTGATCGAGCGGCTTACGAATGCCGGCGTCAAGCTGACGGACATCGATGTCCTGCGCCAGCGCGCGGAGAAGATCGTCGGCAAGGCGGATCCGATCCGCTATCTGGACCGCATCGTGGCCGTGGCGCTGTACAGGGACAACACCGTGATCGATGTCGTTCGCCAGATCGACGAGGAGACGGATCCGCTGGCATAGCAGTTTCATAAAAAAAAGAATCGCATCGGTTCCGGGAAATTCCCGCGATCCGATGCGGTTTTTGATGTTCAGAGAAACAGCCCCGCCGACAGCTCCCGCCAGCGCTCCAAAAGGCAGGCGAGGGACAGCATGTCCGCGCTGCCTCCCGGCGACAGATTGCGGCGGATGAACTCGTCGTCCAGCCGGAAGAGCGCTTCCGTGCGTTCCGCCGGCGGCAGCTCTGCGATTTCGGCCGCGGCCTCCTGCGCATACGCCAGACCTTCCGGCCCGCCTCGGTGCAGCAGATTGGTGTCTTCGAGCTTCGCGATGCTGTCGCAGAGCGTCAGGACCTCGGCTTCTGCGAAGCCGGCCTCCCGGTACTGCCGCAGCCGTTCCGCACAGTATACCGCGTGCGGAAAGCCCGCCGCGGCCTCCCCCTGTGCGCCTCTCGCGCCGTACCGCCGGTAGACGCCTCCACCGTTTGTGACCGGGTGGTCTCCGGCCTGCGCGAGGCGCTCTTCCGCGTCAAACCGCGCCAGCCCGGAGGCATACGGAAGGAACTCCTCCGCGCGGTCGCCTTCCGCGAGCGCCCGGCCCATCCCCGCGAGCAGGAGCCCCATGGAGTAGATCATCCCTTTGTGCGTGTTGACGCCGCCGGTCGCGGCGAACATCGCGGCTTCCGCCTCGACGCCGCGGGCCCGCAGCGCCGGCATACCGCAGCCGCGCATGCCCATCCCGGCCGCGTCCCGGAAGTACGGGCGCAGGCTCTCCACGCTCCGTTCAAACATCGGGACGTCCATGTCCCGGTGCGCGCCGCAGTTCCTGCGGTCGACGAGCCCCGGCTTCGGTGTGGTGTAGAGTTCCCGGAGCAGGGAATCGCAGGCGGCTTCCGCCAGCGTCTCCGCGCAGAAGCCCTGCAGGAGCGCCTGCGTCTTTTCTTTCACCGCGTTGAGTCCGTGCCGGCGGCTCCGCGCGCACTCCGCCGCGGGCGCGTCGCAGAGCAGGCAGCGCCGGCTGACCGTGCGCGACAGTTTTGTGCCGTCCGGCAGGAGCACGTCAAAATCGAACAGCCTTGCCGCCGGGAAGGCGTCTTCCGCCTCCTGCAGCCGGGCTTTGACCCGCGCGGCGTCCTCCTTTAGCAGCCAGAACGCCTCGCAGCCCGTGCCGCTGTCCTTCACGCGGCTGTCCCGGATGCAGAAGCCCGCCTGCTCCAGCATCGAAACGCCCCGGTCAAACAGCAGGCGGACCATCGGGGTCCGCTTGACCTCACCCGCGATGTTCATCGTGAGGCAGACGAGGCAGTCGCCCGGCGAGGCGTCCCGGAGCATTTCAAACTGGGTCATCGCCCGCGCTTCGCGGGCATCAAGCATTTCTTGCAGCGTAACGGAGGATGGTCTCATAAGTCGTATCCGGGACGAGGTCCCGTGTCTTTTCATATTCACCTGCGCGGATCAGCTCCCGCACCCGGCTGGCGCTGATGCCTTTAAAGCGCGGGATCTCTTCGAGTCGGATGCCGCGCTGCGGCAGGAGTTCTTTCATGCGTTCGTTATAGGCTTGTGTGACCGGCGAGAATGGCTCTTCTCCGACAAATCGGACGGAGAGGTCCAGCGCCGGCGCGAGTTTCTCAGAGAAAAAGGCGATGTCCAGATCCGCCCGGACCTGATCGGCCCGGACTCTGTCCCGGATGAAGTACGCCGGGAACGTCGCGCGCGAAACGAGGTACAGGTCGCTCCGGTGAACGGTGCAGTTCGGGAGGTCCGCCGTCCCCCGGCAGACCATCTCGTAGCGCTCCTCCGGCGTGAACATCGACCCGCTGTCGGACACGACGAACACGTACAGCGCGTCGCAGTGTTCTGCCGCGTGCCGGAGGAGGTGCCGGTGCCCCAGCGTGAACGGGTCGCAGTTGCAGACGACCGCGCCTTTGACGCCCTCCCTCCGCGGGAGCGAGGCCAGGAAGTTTCGGACGCCGTTCCGGCTGTTTTCCATGAGGACCGCATCTCCGGTCTCGATGACCGGGAAAAAACCCAGCGAAGAAAACATCCTGCGGTTTGTCGGCTTCGTGCAGAGAAACAGCCTTGAGATCCCCCGCCGGGTCGCCTCCGCGTAGAGCGCGGACAGCACGGAAGCCATCGCGCCCTGGCCCTCCAGTGCCGGCGCGACTGCAAGCTGTTTGATCGTATAGCCCGCCAGCGCTCCGCACGCGACCAGCCGGTCCTCTTCATCGGTCATCCACGCGATGAGGTCGGCATCCTCTTCGTCACGCAGGCCGCTCGCCGCCAGAAACGCCAGATATTCAGTCTGCCGCCGCTCCGGCAGCGGCGTGTACCGGATCGTGATGTCCATTCCGATTGTACCTCCTGACGGTTCAAAGTCTATCAATTCTGCGGGGGAAAGTCAATGCGGTTTCCCGGGAGGGGCGCCGGAGAAACAACAGTCTTAAAGTTTCGCAAAGTGCCGGAAGCAGAGGCGCAAGCGCCTTGCGAAAAGACGGTTTGCGAAATAACAGCCGGATAGTTTCGCAAAGTGCCGGAAGCAGAGGCGCAAGAGCCTCGTGAAAAGCCGGTTTGAGAAATAACAGCCGGATAGTTTCGCAAAGTGCCGGAAACAGAGGCGCATGCGCCTCGTGAAAAGCCGATTTGCGATACTTCTTCACTCCCGCAGGAACCAGTGTTCGATGATGGCCGCCACTTCCTTGCTGCTGAGTTTGCGCTCTTTGTCTTCGAAAGTCATGATCAGGTCGTAGCCCGGCAGGTATCCGGCCATGATATAGTCCTGGAGTTTGCGGATCACTTTCCACTGGTAGTCCTTACTGTCCATCAGGCCGAAGTGCTCCCAGAGGACGACTCGGCCGGTGTACGGCATGAAGATGGCAAAGTCTGGGTGATAGATCGTGCCGTTTATGGTGATGCAGGGCTCATAGACGAACCGGATTCCGAGCGCGTACAGGGCATCCGCGATGAGCATTTCGGATTTGGAGCGGACGGAGATCCCGCTGAGGGTCTTGAAAATCCGGCCTTCCGGGTAATAGTCCGGGTCCGTGATGAGCGTGCAGGTCCCAGCATCCCAGCCGAGGGCGCTGTAAAGAACCTCCGGCGGACATTTGTAGGAGTCCGGCAGGCTTTGGAGGATCTGCGCCGGGTCGATCGTCCGGAGTGAATCGATGCAGGTCTGGAGCGCACGGATGTTATCTTCGCAGACATGCGCAAGCCGCTTCATGAAGAACCGTATCTGGATGGTTTGCATCCTTTCGGGTGATGTTTTCGACGAAGGAATATACTGACGTTTTTTCCCATTCTTTTTGTACACACGGAGCCGGTTTTTATTCCGCAGAAGTGCCAGCCGGTAATCCCGGCAATCCTGCGTACGTTCAAGGTATGCCCGCGCCTCGCCGGAAAGCAGGCGGTAAAACAGAACTGCTTTTGCGAGAAAATCAAAGATCAATTGGTCCATGGGTCACCTCCGGTCCGCCTATTATATGAAAAGGAGATGACTTCCGCAACCTCAGAAAACCGCCGGTTTTCGCCGGAGGTTTACAAACCGACTGATTTCTCACGATTCCCGCACGAAACCGACCGCAAGAGGACGAAAAAGGGGACGAAAATTGTTTTTCAAAAAGAACAATCTTTTGCAGGGCTTGGAATTGCAGGCATTTGCGGGCACGCATTTTTTCGCGGCTGCAGGCGGTGGACGACACCTGCGGAGTGTGGCATAATAGACAGCAGGGGGTGCACAGACATGAAACTATCGGAGATGCCGGAACGTGTAGTCTTTGATCTGGAGTGGAATTATCCGCACACACGGTACCGGGAAGAGCAGAACGGCACGCGCCTGTCGGGGGAGATCATCCAGATCGGGGCGGTCAAGATCGACGCGGAGGCCGGGATCACGGACCGGTACAACGCGATCATCCGGCCGCAGTACTACCGCAAGATGCGAAAGGACATCACGGAGCTGACGGACATCACGAACGAAGACCTCGCGGGCGGACGGCCGTTCCCGGAGGTCGTCCGGGAATTTCTAGACTGGTGCGGGGAGGAGTGGGTCTTCTTCTCCTGGAGCCCGAGCGACATCTATATGATCGAAGAGAACATGCTGTTCTACGGGATGGAGGTCGACGGATTGCCGGACTGCTATGACATGCAGGTGATGTTTGACGATCAGATCACGATGGAAGGGCGGGATTACGCGCTGAGCTACGCGATGTGGAAGCTCGGGATCAAGCCGGAGCAGAGCCACAATGCGCTGAACGACGCCATCAACACGGCGGAGGTCATGAAGCACCTGGATTTTTCGGAAGATCTGGCAGAATATATCGTATGACGATGATCGAGAATGGAGGACAGAATGGACCAATTGACAGTTAACGGCGCGCGGGAAGCGCTGATCCGGCTGCAGGGCCGGATGGCCGCGTTTACGCACGCGGTGGAGATCCTGTACTACGACGGTGCGACGACCGCGCCGAAGGCGACCGCGGAGAATCGGGCGAGGACGATGGCGGTCCTCTCGGAGGAGATCTACCGGATGAGCACGTCGGAGGAGACGGTGGCGCTGCTCAGGTTCCTCGAGGCCCATGCGGAGGAACTGACCGCCGACGAAAACCGCATGGTCCATCTGCTGCTCAAGGACATCCGGGAGATGCAGAAGATCCCGATGGACGAGTACGTGGCATATCAGGAGCTCGTCGTCCGGGCGGACGACGTCTGGCACAGGGCGAAAGAATCCTCGGATTTTGAGCTGTTCCGACCGCTTCTGGAGGAAATCTTCGCGGTCACGAAGCGCTTCGCGCAGTACGCGGAGCCGAAGAAGGACCCGTACGATTACTGTCTGAACAAGTACGAAGAGGGACTCACCCGCGCGTCCTGCGAGGCGTTCTTTGACCGGCTGCGCGAAGGGATCGTTCCGCTCCTTCGGGAGATCGAGGGCAGGCCGCAGGTGGATGACAGCATCCGCCGCGGAGTCTTTCCGGCTGAGAAACAGGAAGCGCTTTCCTATTATCTGATGGAGACGATGGGGCTCGACCTCGGGCACGTGGGGCTGTCGACGACGGAGCATCCGTTTACGACGAGCCTCGGCTCGCACCTGGATGAGCGGATCACCACGCACTACTTCGAGGATGATTTCGTCTGCTCGATGTACAGCGTCATCCACGAGGGCGGACATGCGCTCTACGATACGGGCTCGGAGGAGGAACTGACCTACACGAAGGAGGAAGTTGAGATTCCTCTGAGGATAATGTAAAACTCTGAAGCTGTGGTTTGATTTGTCTTACATAGCCCCTTACAAGTTTCTCAC
>CAYLSR010000052.1:0-8771 GCA_964385855.1 uncultured Mogibacterium sp. | reverse complement strand
AAGACAAACAACAGCAAAGCACCGGGTGAACGTCGGGAATATATAGGAAGACAATCAACTCTGCCGATAAATACAATTATAGGAAGAGTTACAAACTAGATGTTGTGGGGTATCCGTAAGGATACCCCATATATAGTATACAGACCACCTGCTTGGAAAAAAGAAAGGAAGAGAACAGGGACTGCCGACCCGGATAGCAGCTTTCAGCTGCTACCGCTGCTCCCCGACTCCGTCGCTTCGCTTCACACATATATATATAGTGTATGGACACAACGGAAACTTCTTCCAAGTGTCTGCTGTTGAACAGAGAATCAAAGGGAAAGACGAATGGGGGTACTATGCCCAAAGAGGGGGTGGGTGTTTTGGAAAAGGGTGGTCACGGCTAGATAGTGGAAATTTGGGCAGGTGCGGGCAAGCGTACTGATAATGATCCTCTCTCACAAGCGCAGTCAGCTGATGGTTCGACTCCATCCCTGCCCATCAAAGAAAAGGTAAGAAATGGCGAGTGCGGTAGACACATACAACGTGATATTGCAGACGGACTATGCGGAATACGTAAAGTACGTACACAAGGGAGCATGGCAGAAGACGAGATTCCACCGGTTCTTATGCGCATACGTTCAGGAATTCGTAGAGAGACCGACGGACAAGCCGTATGAGATACTGGCGATCCACACGCCGCCGCAGCATGGGAAGTCGCAGTCCGTAACGGAGACATTGCCGTCATGGTGGCTCGGAAAGCATCCTGACGGTCGGGTGATCGAGATATCGTACAACGAGAACTTTGCGATCCGGTTCGGCAAGCGGAACAAGCGGAAAGTAGACGAATTCGGAGAAGAGATATTCGGCATCAAGGTATCGAAAGACTCCGCACAGGCGAAGCAATTCGACATCGAGGGTCACGCCGGTGGCATGATATCGAGAGGTATCGGCACCGGTGTCACGGGCGAAGCGTGTCATCTGATGATAATCGACGACCCGATAAAGAACAAAGCGGAAGCGTCATCACAATCACGGCGAGACCTGATATACGACGAATGGCTGATGTCGTTCAAAACGAGACTTGCGAGGGGCGCAAAGGTCATCATCATCATGACCCGGTGGCACGAAGATGACCTTGTCGGTCGTTTACTGCAAGAAGAAGAGAACATCAAGTATCTGCGTTTTCCGTGCGAAGCGGAAGCGGACGGCGATCTTCTCGGACGGAAAGAGGGAGAGCCGCTGTGTCCGGAACTTGGCAAGGATGCGGTATGGCTGAAGATATTCAAGGAGACGATGCTGTCGAGGGAAGGCTCGATGGCATGGAACGCATTGTACCAAGGTCGCCCGACGGCATTAGAGGGCAACATCATCGAACGAGACTGGTGGCAATACTACGAAGCCCTGCCGGATGACTGCGCATCATGGACGATGTCTGTCGATGCATCGTTCAAGGACGAAGAGAACTCTGACTACGTAGCGATACAGGTATGGGCGAAAGCGAGGCACAATCTGTATCTTGTGGATGCGGTCAAGAAGCGTCTGAACTTCCCGAACACGATACTTGAGATAAGGCGTTTGAAAGCGATGTACCCTGAGTGCAAGACGGTGCTGATAGAAGACCGGGCGAACGGCTCTGCGATCATCACGATGCTGCGGACGGAGATGTCGGGCGTGATAGCGGTACAGCCGAACGGTTCGAAGATGTCTAGGGTACAGGCGGTCTTAGGGGCGATAGAGAGCGGAAACGTGTATCTGCCGAAGATGAAACGGTGGGTAGAGGATTTCGTAGACGAGTGCTCATCGTTCCCGAACGGACAGCACGATGACCAAGTGGACTCGATGTCACAGGCATTGAACCGGCTGATCTATCAGCGTGGTGAAAGGGCGAAGAAGAGGGAGATACCGGCATTTGAACGGATGTTCCCGGAATTCTTCAAGAATCGTGTCGAGGGGCACGGAAAGGTAAAGGTGATCTGATGGCGATACAGCTGATGGTGATGGCGGTTCTTCTGCCGGTGATGACGATACTTGGGTTCATCGTCGGATGGAACACGAAAGCGAAGCCGAACGAGAAGATACTGGTGAAGCAGAAGAAGCCGGAGAAAACGCCGGAAGAACAGCTTCTTGAACGTATAGACAGAGCGCACCTGTAAGGGAGTTTGAAAGATGGCAAAACAGATCGATTACCATGAGATATGGCAGAAGTATCAGAAGTCGAAGACGTACATGGACGGCAAGGGCATCCTGCCGAACACGGAACGGAACTGGAACTTCTATATCGGGAAGCAATGGGAATCGCTGAAAGACAGCGAGGGTCTTGAAGACCTGCCGATGCTGAACTTCATCAAGCAGACGGTCAAGTACAAAGTATCGACGATCGCACAGCATGCCGTATCGGTCGTATTCTCCGACCTGAACGGACAGTATTCCGATGCATGCGAGCGTCTGAACAAACTGGCAGACATCTCATGGGAACGTGGGAAGATGAACCGTGTCGCATGGAAAGCGCTCAACCATTGCGCTGTAGCCGGAGACTCCTACGTTTACTGGTATGACGGCGATACACGGAAACAGCCGCAGCTTATCCACAACACGAACATGCATCTTGGCGACGAGAACACGACCAACTTGCAGGATCAGCCGTACATCATCGTGGAAGAGCGTCTCGACAAGCAGGTAGTCAGGGAAAGGGCAAGACTTCAGGGATGTTCGAAGCGTGACATCGACCTGATAATCCCGGATGCGGACATGGAAGAGGTGCTTCTGAACAAGGAAGAGGTGTCGAACAAGGTCACGTCTCTCCTGTACATGGAGAAGATAGACGGCATCGTACACGTAGCAAGGGCGACGAAGAACCTGTGCTACGAGAAACTGCATCCGATACAGCAGACGAGGGGCGGCGAATATGAGGGATACGGACTGACGATGTACCCGATCGTGCCGATGGTATGGGAAGAAGTGCCGAACGATGCAAGAGGAACATCGGAAGTCGCACAGCTTATCCCGAATCAGCTTGAACTGAACAAGACGCTTGCGAGAAGAGCGATATCGGTCAAGATGACTGCGTTCCCACGCATCGCCTACGATGAATCTGCTCTGTCGAATCCTGAAGACCTTGACAAGGTCGGAGCGGTGCTGAAGCTGAACGGCGGCAATGCACAGGCTATCGGCACGATGATATCCTACCTTGCACCACAGGCGATGTCGCAGGATGCAAAGCTGCTGTCTGACGAACTTTTACAGCAGACGAAAGACCTTGCCGGTGCATCTGATACGGCACTCGGAAACATCGACCTGTCGAGGGTATCAGGTTCTGCGGCTACCACGGTCAGAGACCAACAGCAAGTACCGCTGAACGAACAGGTAGCGATGTATCAGGAGTTCGTTGAGAACGTTGCGCTGCTGTATTTCGAACTTTGGAAAGTCTACTACCCTGACGGCATCGAGATGGACGGCATCAGGGTCGAAGCGGAAGAGATACAGAATATCCAACCGAACGTGCGCATCGACATCGCAGAGGACACGACGCTGTCACGGATGGCGACTTCTCAGGAACTCGGCAATCTGTTCAACAACAACAAGATAACGTTCAGAGAATATGCGGAAGCGTACCCGGAACACTCGTCCATCCCGAAAGATATCCTTGTCAAGATTGCGAATGACCGGGATATGCAGATGCAGCAGCAGATGGCGACGCAGCCGATGATGCCCGATGCGAACGGCATGATCCCGGACGCACCTATCGACAACATGGTCGAAAGCGGTATCGAGGGCGTAGCGGCGAACGGACTTCCGGCGCAGGAGATACAAGCGCAGTTAGCGAGGTAGTGAGATGGCAAGAGACTTAACGGCTATGAAAGAGGACGAGCTGCTTGAACTGTACGAACAGTTTCTTGACGGCATCGAGGCGGACGGATACAAGATCATCCCGACCAAGTCACAGTTTGCAAAGTCTCTTGATGTCAGACCAAGCAAGCTGTATTACTGGCTCGGACTTCACAAGCATTGCGAAGCGAAGATGCGTGACATGACTGCGGATGTCATTGCATCCGGGGCGATGCTGAAGAAGTACGTACCGCAAGCATCCGCTCTCGCTCTGAAAAACTGGTGCGGATGGGAAGACTCACCGAAGACTTCAAAGGAAGCGGAGAAGCAGAGTGTACGGAAAGAGAAGAAAGCCGCTGATGCGCTCGACGAATACATGAAAGAACTGCGTGTAAAGCCGAATGGCAAGAAAGAACGTTCGGCTTCACATATAACAAGTTAACACCCAATTTCTCAATCAAAGGAGACCAAGTAATGGAAAATGACGGCATCACAAGCGTAGAAACGACAGAAGTCGCTGACCTGTCCGAGGATGTTACAAGCGAAGAAATGCAGGAAGTCGCTGAACCTGCCAAACCCGAAGCAGAAGTCACCGAAGAAGAAGCAGAACCGACATCACAGAGAACGGAACAGGATCGTGCCTTTGCGGATATGCGCAGGGAACGTGAACGTCTTGAAAGAGAGAACCAACTTCTCATGGATGCGCTTTCACGCTACTTTGAGGGAGACGATGCAGAGGAACTCTCCATTCAAGCCAATGCCTATGCGGATCAGAGAGACCCTGACGATGTTCGTGCAGAGTACGAACGAGAGAGAGACTACAACAATCTCCGTGCGGAGAATGAGAATCTCCAGTCCGAACTTCTGAACATCGAAATCGAAAGACGCATGGCAGATGACTTGAGAACCATCCAGTCCATCGACCCGACGGTCAAGAGTTTGGAAGACCTTGGTGAGACATTTGCCAAGTTCATCGGTGCAGGGTTAGACGCAAAGGAAGCGTATTACGCTTCAATGGTCAGAGACCAAAAGGAAAAAGTCTACCCACCATCGGCAATCGGCAAAGTCGATGACAGGAAAGTTGACAGAGACTACTACACCTCTGAAGAACTCGACAACCTGACGGACGAGGAAATGGATGCAAATTGGGAAAAAGTTATGAGATCAATGAAACGACTTTAAACAATTTGTAAAGGGGGAATGACCAAATGTCTTTCAACAACTTTAAGGCAAAGATCTGGAGCAAAGACATTCAGCGTGAACTTGAAAGAGTATGCGTCTTTGCGGCAGATACAAATCAGAAGTACAGCGGCGAGATCAAGGGTCTCGGCGACACCGTCCGTATTCAGGGCGTAGGCAAGCCGACCATCACGGTCTACAACAACAGACAGAAAGTCATGCTTTCCACACCGGAAGAGGTCGAGGACAGCAGCGTATCGCTCGTCGTTGACAACGTCGCTACGTTCAACTACGGCGTTGACGATATCGACAAGGCGCAGGGTGCGAACGGCGTTCTCGCCATTCTGAACACGGAAGCGTCCGAAGAGTGTGCGAACAAGATCGACCAGTCCATCGCTAACCTGTCTCTTGCTCCTCAGGCTCGTCTGCTGAACAGCGGTACGGCTATCACCGTTACGGAACTGAACGTGCTTGAGACCATCGATGCGGCTCTTCAGGATCTGTATGAGAACGATGTCAATCCAAGCGGACTCATCACCGTTACCGTTTCGCCGAAGTTCTACACTCTGTTCAGAAGAGCGTACACGAAGCTCGATACGGACAATAGTGCGATCCTGAAGAACGGTCAGGTCGCCAAGTATGCGAACGCTATCATCAGAATGTCCAACAATGTTGCAAAGAACGGCAGCGGCAACGAACTGATTCAGGTCAAGACTCAGAGAGCACTTGCTCTTGCGAAGAGTGAAGCGCATACCGAAGCGTACAGACCGGAAAGCATGTTCGAAGATGCCGTCAAGGGATTCATCCTGTACGGCACGAAGATCGTTCGTCCGAAAGAGATGATCAACATCGTTGCGACTTACGCTTAATGGAAAGGCGGTGAAAACTAATGGCAACTGTTTCTATCGATAAAGTTGATGTTTTTCAGAACATTGCGACTTCCGTTACCCCGACTTCTGTCGGAGAAGGAGATACCGTCAAACTGGACTACAGCGGTGCTGACTACAGAACTGCGCTCATCGTAACGAACGGTTCTGCGGCTAACACGCTGACTGTCAGCGGCGGTAACGGCTATGCCGGTGATGTCGATGACCTCACTCTTGAAATCGAGGCAAGCAAGATCGGCGTTGTCGTACTGGACAGCGGTTACTACAAGAACCTGTCCGGTACAGATGCCGGCAAGGTCGTGCTGACTGCAAGCAAGGCTTGCACGGCTGTACTTGTTGAACTTCCGTAAAACGGCATAAGCGAGGGGGAGAGGTTCTTGCTTCTCCCCCATATTTTCTTTAAGGAGTTAGATATGCTCACATGGCAGGATTTGATAAATCAAGTGGTAGACCTTGGTTTTGAGGAAGATACCATCACAAGTGAAGAGGAGTACGGACGGCTCATCCGTAACAGCATCAATCGTGCACTCGGAATCATCCGCACAACTGTTGTGATGCAGATCGAGGGATATCTTGAGAACATCGAACAGTGGGGATATTCTACAACGACCGAAGTCACGGACGAGGACGGAGACACGGAAGAGGTAACGGAATGGAACTACCCGAAGATGCGGAACATCACCATTTCGACCGACCTGACATCAAAGGTTCAGATCCCGGAAGTCCTTGAACCGCTTCTTCCGCTTCTGTCTGCGCATTACGTATGGCTTGACGATGACCTGACCAAGGCGACGATTTACTGGAATGAGTACGACGACCTGAAAACGCAGATCATCAACAACTGCAACAGACCAAGGAAAGTAAAGATTGTGGGTGGTTTCTAATGGCACAGCAAAGCGTACCGAAAGAACCGACACCATTGGTGACACAATACCGCATGCTGTACGGCGTGGACTATCAGAAAGATGTCACCGATGTAGACAAGAAGCGTTCACCTGACATGGTGAACATGATATCCGACCTTGGCGGCAATCCGATAAAGCGTGACGGCTTCAGAGTGGTCGGCAACGCTATCATCTCGCTGTGCGTATCGGACGGCAAGATGTACGCCATCCGTAAGCTGTACAACGACTACATCACGGTCTCTGAGGTGGAGCTGTCGGACTACGAACTGGATGTTGTCCAGTCTACGACCATTCCTTATGCGGCAGGGGAAGTGAACAAGGTATTCGGCTATCAGCACTTCGTGTTCGTCCTGTGTGAAAAGGTGTTCATCCGCTTCAACGTGCAGGACAAATCATATATCGTCAGCGGAACGACGAGCGGTGCGATGTCAACCGGCGCACTCGGAGAGACCGCTCCGACAACGCCAAGCATCATCCCTCTGACTGTCATCGCTATCACAGACCCGGAGACCGGCAACGGCGGTTCTGCTCTCTACGGTAAGAACCTGCTGTCCATCTATCAGCAGGTCAACTATATCGGAGACGGAACGAAAGTCATCTACAAGATTCCGGGATACACGAAGATCGGTACTTATGTATTGGTCGAGGTGATGGATACGAACGGTGACTGGCAGGTATCGACAGACTACACGGTCGGTACAGCGACGCAGTACACAGGCAAGTCGCTCGACGGAACGGACACTATCGAAAGCAATGTCATCGACGGTGTGATAACGTTCAACACAGCACCAAGCGCACCTGTCGTAGCCGGGAACCCGAATGTCCGCATCACGTTCGCTCCGTATTCTTTGGATCAGATAGACGGCGTTAACAAGGGTTACTATAACGAGACCTTTGCAGATGCCATGAAGTCTGACTGTTTCACGATGTTCAGTTCAAGGCTGTTCATCGCTATCGGTGAGAAGTCCTATTACAGCGATGCATCCAGTCCGTTCAGCATCTCCGACAACAGTTGGTTCGAAGTGGACAATACCATCGTAGCGTATACGAAGACTTCAAGCTACTTGGCGGTCATCACGAAAGATACCGGGGTGAACACGATCTTCCTTGCATCAGAGACAACGAAGACCGTCGATTCGACCACAGGTGAGACAGAAACGTATTTCTCCATCAAGCCGTCGAACGCCGGGATCGGTGCTGTATCGAACAAGTGCGTAGGAACGCTGAACGATGAACCGATGTTTTTGTCGCATACCGGCATCTACGGCATCCAAACGAATTGGGCAAGCGAGAAGTACGCACTCAATCGTTCCGCACGTATCAACCGTAGGCTGTGCAAGGAAGACAACCTTGAGGATGCGGTCGGCATTCCGTACAATGGATACTTCTATATCGCTCTGAACGGTCACATGTACGTTCTTGACGGACGGCACAGAGACAATTCAAGAGAGGGCGAGAAGTCCTACGAATGCTACTACTTCTCCAACATCCCGGTCATCACGGAGATGTGTGTCATCAACAACAAGATGTACTGGTCGGACGGAACGAACACATACACATGGAACGATGACCTGCCGGATACGGCGAAATATTACGACTATGCTTACCGCAAGGAAGCGATCAGCATCATGTATCAGCTTGGCGAATCGAACACGGAAGCACCGACAGGCGAATGGTCAGCGGTCAGACCGGAAGTACCGGACGGATATTACCTGTGGCTTCAGGTCACGTATGATGATGACTCGGTCGAGGTGACTATCAACGATGGCATCGAGATAGGCTACAAGGAATGGACAGGCGAGATCGTTACTTGCAGATGGGCATCGGCTTTTGACGATGACGGCTCTCCGCAGATGCTGAAGACGCTGAACAAGAAAGGTACGATGGTGACGGTCGTACCGCACTATCGTTCAAGTGTAGAGGTAACGCTTGTAAAAGACGGCGACGAGTTTGAGTATATCGGTCTCTTTGAGACAGACATGTTCTCGTTCGA
>CAYLSR010000051.1:0-8785 GCA_964385855.1 uncultured Mogibacterium sp. | reverse complement strand
ATACTCGCCTTCTTTACGGTTGTGCGGCTCAGGCGCAGGGCGGAAGGTGGGTCGGTGCAGCTTCTTGCCGGCAGCGATCTCCTCCTCCGTCCACGGGACGGCTTTGCAGATCACGACGTAGCGGGCTTCCTCGTAGTCGTAGGCGCAGGTGCTCAGCGTGATGATCTTGTCGCTGACGTCCACGTCGTCCCGAGACAGGTCCGTGGTGATCTGTGAAGCCGCGAAGGTCTGGTCGAGGTAATCGCGTTTCTCCGCGTCGCTATCGAAAAACAGCTTGTATGCCAGCTCGCTGTCCGCCGGGGTGATGTAGGCGGAGAACACCAGCAGGTGGTACTTAGCGTTCGGCGTGATCAGCTCCAGCTGCTTGTGGCTGCTGTAGTAGTTCTTCTCCTTGGTGTAGCCGCGGAGACAGCGGAACATGCTGCCGTCCTTCATGTGGTGGCCGTAGATGATGGAGTTGAAATCCTGGAAGTCCGGCTGGTTGCGGAAGTCCACGAAGAGCGTCCCGCCGCCGCCCCAGGTGCCGTCCACGAGGGTGTGGAGGTATTGCTCGTTGTCCCTGCCCTGGACGACCGGGTAGTTGATGACGGTGTCTTTCTGGTAGAGCCAGCCCTGGACATCCGGGTTGATCTTCAAAAGCTCATCAAAATCCACGACGCCCGTGAACTGATTCGGGTCGACGTGCGCGGTCTGGCTCACCGCGTTGTAGGTGTTGCGGGCCTTCAGGTATTCGCTGACGGTCTGGTAGATCTTGTAGCCGCTGACGCAGATCACCACGAGCAGGATGAACATGACCAGGCGGTACAGGAAGTCGCGGACCGGGTGCTTTTTCTTGCGCTTTTTTGCCGGTTCCGGTGAAGAAACCGGCTGTTCCGGCGGATTTGCAGCCGGTGTGCTCCCGGAGGCGTCATGTTTTCCGGCGGATTCGTTTTTATATCGGTCTGAACGCATGGATTCTCCCCTGTTTCTTCTCTAATAAACCGCGATCTGGCAGGAGCGCATGGTCTCGAGCGCGGCTTCGTGCTTTGCCGGCGTGACCCCGGCGCAGCAGGAGGCGTCTACGGAGATCTTCACCTCCGGCATGTTCGCCTTCAGGAGCAGCGCATTGGACACGACGCAGATGTCGGTGCAGAGGCCGACCAGCTCCAGCTCGATCTCCTCCTGTTCGGACAGCGCCCGGAGGTCCTCCGCCAGCTGCAGGCTGCCGAACGTCGGTTTTTCATAGACCCTCGCGCCTTCCAGCAGCGCGGTGATCTCCGGCCGGAGCTGCCAGCCCTCCGTGCCGCGGATGCAGTGCTCCACCGGGAGGTTCCGGCCCTCCTGCGTGGTCAGGTACTCCGGTGCATGGGTGTCCATCGTCACCCGGATGTCCTCCGGCGCGAATTTTTGGATCTTGCGGCAGACATTCTCAACGATCGAGACGGCTTCCGGCGTTCCGAGTGCACCGTCGATAAAGTCGTTTTGCATATCGATCACGATCAGCAGTTTTCTCATCTCCGTACCTCTGCTTTCCTTTTTGCGCGGCTTTGTACGAAAGCCATTATACCACCGGTCCCGGCGGTTTTCAATCCGGCGTGCGCTCTGCAGGCTCTATTCGAAAATACGATTTCATGCGGCTCGGCATGTTGTCCGCGATCCTCTCGGCGAGGCGATACGGGTCTTCTTTCATCCCGCCGCTGATCCAGGCGCTCATCATGCCGACTGCCCCGTAGCTGTTGAATTCGATCGAGAAGATCAGGTCTTCACTGAGACATCGCTCTTCGATCCGCTGCAGCAGCACTTTCGTGTAAGCCGTGCGCGTATACTCCCGCATGAATTCCTCCAGTGAATTCTGGTCGATGTAACAGAGGGCGTTTTCATAAAAGCGCCGGTGTTCTTTCATCGCGCGGAGCATGTCGCCCAGCACCAGGTGCCACGGCCGGTCCAGATCGCTCCCCTCCGCGACATCGTCCACGACCTTCCGGAAGACCCAGTGCACCAGATCGAATTTATCCTTAAAATGATAATAGAATGTCTGCCGCGTCAGATTGCAGTTATCCACGATCATCTGGATCGAGATCTTATCCAGCGGTTTCGTTTCCATCAGCTCGATCAGAGAGAGCGCCAGAAGTTCTTTGTTTGAATATCGCTTGATCATCGTATTCTCCGGTTTACAATTCGATAGGGATTGTCAGTCTCCCTGACAATCCTGCGGCGATTGGCAATGTACGTCACTGCTGTTTGCTTCTATAATTGTTATAAGAATAACGATTCGGTCGGCAAGGCCGGTTCTTCAGGTCCTGCTGACAGTATTGTATCACATTGTACCGCAACAATATATGTGAGGAGGGTAAAAGAATGGTCAAACAATTTCCACACATCTTTGAGCCGATCCAGATCGGCAAGCTGCGCGTCCGCAACCGCATCAATATGTCCGCGATGACGACGCTGTATGCCGGAAGCGACGGAGAAGTCACGGATCAGCTGGTCCAGTACTACGGTGCAAGGGCCCGCGGCGGTGCCGGCATGGTCACCGTAGAGGGTGCGTACATCAACGACAGCGGGCTTCAGATCCCATGTTCAATCAATATTTCCAACGACAAATACGTTCCGGGGCTGTCCCGGATCGCGAACGCCATCAAGGACAACGGCGCAGCCGCGGTCCTGCAGCTGATCCACTCGGGCGTGCAGGCCTGGGTCGAGCAGTCCGTCGGTCCGAGCGAGATCGGCCGCATCGACGGCAAGCCGATTTCCACCGAAAAGACGCCTCGCGCGCTGACCGCCAAGGAAGTCCTGCAGTTCGTTCAGGATTTCGCGATGGCAGCCAAGAGAGCGCAGATGGCCGGTTTTGATGCGGTCCAGGTACACGGAACGCATGGCTATCTGATCATGCAGTTCCTGTCCCCGATCACCAACCACAGGATCGACAACTACGGGATCGACCGCGACCTGTTCCCTGTTGAGATCGTCCAGGCGATCAAGAAGACCTGCGGCCCGGATTATCCGGTCATCTTCCGCCTCTGCGCGGATGAATCGCTCGGCGACCAGCTCCACAAGGGCGGCATCACCGTCGAGGACGCGATGAAGACCGCGAAAAGACTGCAGGCTGCCGGCGTCGACGCGTTTGAAGTCACCGGCGGTTCGGATGACGTCATCCACCTCTACGTACCGTCCGCCTACGTGCTGGAAGGCATCGAGGGCAGCTTCGTCAAGTACGCGGAGAAGATCAAGGAAGTCGTCAGCGTTCCGGTCATCACCGGCGGCGGTGTCGAGACGCCGGAGATGGCGGAAGAAATCCTCGCAAACACCACCATCGACGGACTCTTCATGGGCCGTCAGTGGATCGCGGATCCGGACTGGATCCGGAAGCTGGAAAAGGGCGTCCGCGAACAGATCCGCCCGTGCGTCAAGTGCGTCGAGTGCGGCCAGCGCATCGTCTACGACGCGGAGATGCGCTGCTCCATCAACCCGCTGAGCGGACTCGAATGGAAATACCTGAATGAAGACGATATCCCGGCTGCCAGAGTCAGCAAAAAAGTCCTCGTCATCGGCGGTGGCGTTGCCGGCATGGAGGCCGCCAAGACCGCGGCGCTCCGCGGCCACACCGTCCGCCTGGTCGAGAAGGAAAGCTGCCTCGGCGGTACGCTGAACATCGCTTCGCAGCCTTGCTTCAAGTACCGTTTCGGCCGGCTGGTCGACTATTATGCTGCGGAGATGGAACGCCTCGGCATCGAAGTCCTGCTCAATACGGAAGCGGATCTCGATTACGTGAAGGCCTACGCGCCGGACGCGGTCATCTTCTCGACAGGCTCCGTCGAGATGCCGAATCCGATCCCTGGCGCCGAAAACTGCGTCCACGCGGACGATGTGCTGACCGGCAAAGCAGAGACCGGGCAGAACGTTCTTGTCATCGGATGCGGGCTGGTCGGCTCGGAGACCGCGTATCATCTCGCGCGGCAGGGCAAGAACGTCACGGTATACGAAGCGCTCACGCCTGCGCTCAGTGTCGGCGGTCTGGCTCTTTTCCGGCCGACCGGGCTGTTTGACCAGTATCACGTCACGGTCAAAGCGCACACCCCGATCGTCGAGATCTATCCGGATGGCGTCCTGACCATCGATCCGATGGGGCGCAAGATCATCACGAACGCCGACACCGTCGTCACGGCGATCGGCCGTGTTCCGCAGGACAACACTGGCTTCCTGAACGCGCTGAGAGAAGAAGGCTTCTACACAGTGCCGATCGGCGACGCGATCAAGGCCCGGAAGGTCTCCGACGCCATCCACGAAGCGTTCCACGCGGCGATGAGCATCTGATGGCGTGAAGCGGCTGCTTCCAAACCGAATAACCTCCACAGGCCGAAGATCTCCGGATCTTCGGCCTGCTTTTTCCCCTGCCCTTTACACCGAACGGTTTTTACGATAGTATGGTAGGAGATTCAAACAGAAAGGAACTTCACCATGAAAGAGATCATGAAACTCCAGAACGGCAGCGACATCCGCGGCATCGCGCTCCCGGGCGTCGAGGGAGAAGCCGTCAATCTGGACGCATATGAAGCGATTGCGATCGGCAATGCCTTTGTCTTCTGGCTCTCCGTCAAGACCGGCAAAGCGGTCTTTGACATGCAGATCTGCGTCGGACAGGATTCGCGGCTCTCGGGCGACATGCTTAAAGAGAACCTGATGAAGGGCATCTGCGCCATGGGCGCTAAGGTAAGCGACGCGGGGCTCGCGTCCACGCCGGCGATGTTCATGGCAACCGTCATGCCGTACTACGAGTTTGACGGCGCGATCATGATCACCGCGAGCCACCTGCCGTGGAACCGGAACGGTTTCAAGTTCTTCACCGCGGAAGGCGGTCTCAACAAAGAGGACATCACCTACATCCTGAAGAAAGCTGGCAAGATCCTGCCGGTCGCGGAATGGCACGAATGCGACAGTGTCAACCTCATGCAGATGTACGCCGCGCACCTCCGGATGCTCATCGGGCAGAAGGCCGGCGGGGACCTAAAAGGCATGAAGATCGTCGTCGACGCCGGGAACGGCGCGGGCGGATTCTTCGCAACGGAAGTCCTGGCGAAGCTCGGCGCGGACGTCAGCGGCAGCCAGTTCCTCGAGCCGGACGGGCACTTCCCGAACCACGTCCCGAACCCGGAGAACAAGGCAGCGATGGCTTCAATCTGCAAGCGGGTCACGGAGACCGGCGCGGACCTCGGCATCATTTTCGACACCGACGTCGACCGCAGCGCGGCCGTGCTACCGGACGGGACGCCGGTCGACCGCAATCACATCGTCGCGATGGCTGCGGCCCTCGAGGCTCCTGCACACCCGGGCGGCACCGTCGTCACGGACAGCATCACCTCGAACGAACTGCACGTGTTCCTCGAGCAGGAGCTCGGGCTCCGGCACCTCCGCTTCAAACGCGGCTACCGCAACGTCATCAACAAGGCGGCCGAGCTCTCACAGGCCGGCGAGGACGCCTTCCTCGCGATCGAGACGTCCGGGCACGCAGCCTTTGCGGACAATTATTTCCTCGATGACGGCGCCTACCTCGCCGTCCTCATCGTCGCGATGGCCGCCCGCCTCAAGAAGGAAGGCAAGGCGCTCGGCGACCTGATCGCCGGTCTGGCGGATCCTGCGGCTGCGGCCGAACTGCGGTTTGCCCTGACCGGGGAGGATTTCCTCGCGGACGGCGACCGGATCCTCGCGGGCATGCCGGACTGGGTGGAGGCGACGGACGGGCTCGCGCTGGAGCTCCCGAACTACGAGGGTGTCCGCGTCAACTTCGACCTGCCGGAGGGCTCCGGCTGGTTCCTCCTGCGGAAGTCCCTGCACGACCCGAACATGCCGCTCAATATCGAAGGCACCTCCGGTGCCGCCATCGATGCGGTCAAGGCGCTCCTGAAGGGTTACCTCGGGCAGTTTGACGGGATCGACCTGGCGCCGCTGGCGTAACGCCGGACAGATCAAACAATAGTGCTTCAGGTTCCCGGTTCGCCGGGAACCTGTTTTCATTTCAACGAAAACACCGCCCCTGCGGGCGGTGCTTCTCTATCTTGATGGTGTACGCATCATCAGCTGTTCAGCAGCAGCAGGCAGAAGACGAGCGTGAAGAGCGCTACGGTCTCAGCGATACCGATGACGATGAAGTAGTTCGCGATACCTTTTCCGGTCGCGCCCAGCGCATCCGACGCACCGGCAGCGCACTTGCCCTGATTGAGAGCGGACAGGCCGATCGCAAGGCCGCCGAAGATGCCGACGCCGATCGCCATGCCGGCGTCACAGCCGGAGTTCCGGATGAAGTTCATCAGAAGGAATCCGTAGATGATCTGTGTGAGCGGTGCGCCCGTGAACGCGATCATGATGAACGGAGCAGGTTTTCCTGCCGCATAGCATTTCTTCCATGCGCCTACAGTAGCCATACCAGCAGTTCCTGCGCCGAATGCGGAACCTGAAGCGGATAAACCAAGGGCAGCTGCCATACCGATAAAAGCAAGATTCATATCGATTCTCCTTTGCTTGAATATTAGATTTTAATTATTTAACTTCTTTAAACGGGTCGTATGCGATCCCTGACCACTCAACGCCGACCTGACCCGAGAACTCGAGTACGTTCAGTCTTACGCCGTGAACGACGACCGACAGGAAGCACATCGCAATGTTGAGCGCGTGCCCGAACAGTATGATCACCGCCCCGATCACGATCAGCGCCCCCGGCATGCTGCCGCCGAGATCGTTGAAGCTCTGGGAGATCGCGACGCCGGCCATGCCTACGGCGAACAGTCGGATGTAACTCATGACGTTACTGAAACAGCTGATCGTATCCAGGAATGTCGTAAACGCGCCGGCGAGTCCGGACTTCAGCGACTGGCCGAAGGTTCTGCCCGGCGTCAGCCCGCCGAACAGGATGACCGACACGAAGGCGATCCCGATGCCGACGAATACCGGCTTGAGGCTGATGTTCTCCCCGATGACCAGGTTGAGCGCAAGCATGTACATGGAGATACTCGCGATCATCCAGCCGATATCCGCGATCAGCGACAGGTCTTTCTCTCCGGCCTTCTTCTTGATCGAAAGCAGGCTGCCCAGCACCAGTTGAATCGCGCCGACCGTCAGCGAGAACTTCATGATCGCAAACTGCGTTTCGGTGCTCGTGACGCCGAAGTATTCCGGATAGGTCGCGATGCTCGGGATGACGAGCGCCTTGAGGAAAGGCACCTTCATCACAGCTTCCATGCCGAACCAGGTTCCCGTCACCGCTCCCCAGATGATCGTGCCGATAGACAGCACGTACAGGAGGAAAGACGTATCCGTGAGTTTCTTCTGTTTCCTGTGGATCACGATGGTTGCAATGAGAATCAGCACCCCGTAGCCGCCATCGCCGATGATCATCGCAAAGAACAGGATGAAGAACAGGAAGAACCAGAGCGAAATGTCCTGCTCCCGGTATCCCGGCTGGATATCCAGAATGCCGTAGATCGGCTGGATCAGCTTGGATACTTTGTTGTAGCGGAGCTTCGTCGGTACCTGGAAGTCCTCCTCATCAACTTCTTCGATTGCCCATGCGCACTTTTTTTCGGCTGCCATGGTCTTAAATTTGTCAAGGTCCACCTCAGGGATGTACCCCGAGATCCATACGAAATCACCGTCGCCCTGAAGCGTGGCATTCGCCTCCGAGAATTTCAGCTCATTCTGGACTTTCCGCTTCTGCTCGTTGAACGCCTCGTAGTACTTCGACGCGGAGCCGAGGGATTCGTCGCACGCCTCGATGCCCTGGCGCGCGTTGTCGACATCCTGCTGCAGCTCGCTGACGCTCTTGACCGGCAGAACGAATTCGTTCGCCTGGATCGTCGGCGGAAGCATTCCGAGTACCGCGACCGCCACCGACTTCTCGACGGTTCCGAGCCTGATCACGCGGATGTCCTCGGACGATACCGCTTCCTGATAGTCCTTTTCTGCCATCCGGTAGAAATGGAAATCAAATCCGTGCTCTTTCAGGAAGCTGAGGTCGGACGGCTGAAAGTCTCCCCACGGCGAAACCCTGTTGATCTCCGCCTCTGACGAAACGATTTCCTGCTCAAACGCTTTCTTCTGATTGATCGCTTCACGCACTTCCGCGTAAACCTTGGTGAATTCATCCTCCGTCAGCGTCTCTGTGCAATTCTTGAGCTGCTTCGGGTCCGCATGCGCTTTGAGCGTCGCGGTGGCGTCCGAGATCGTCTGGAACCGTTCGCTCACCGCGCGATCCGCGTTCTGCTTCTCCGCGAGATGCATGACGCCGATCTCTCTCAGGCCCTTCAGCATTTCTTCTTTTGCGGAGGCAGAGGTGATGATGTGAACCATTTTCATTTTCTCAATCATCTCTATACCCCCTCTAGCTTCTTCTTCGCGATCTTGCCGCGGACGACCGCAGCAGTCTGCTGATCACCCAGGTAAACCTGGATCATGCGGATGTTTTCTTTGGCCTCCGGAATCTTGACCTTCTCAAACAGGTTGACTCTCTGAGATGTGGTCCTGAGCTCTTCCTCCAGAAGGTCTGTCTGCTTCCGGAGTGTGGAAACCAATGCATCAAGTCTGGCAATCTCACGAAGTTTGAAAACTGCAGTATCAACCCACAGAGGATAGTCCGCGACTTCGTAATTGATGTCTTTGAACGTCAGCTCTTCAAAGGAAGGGATCTTAACGCCCGCGATGTTCATGTCCTTACAGATCACTCTGTCCGGCTGAACGAGCACTTCGAGCCGCTTCTCTTCATCGAAGATCTCATTTTCCGCGAATACAGCTACCCAATCGTCCAAATCACCAATCA
>CAYLSR010000050.1:0-8873 GCA_964385855.1 uncultured Mogibacterium sp. | reverse complement strand
TGGCGCGGTCAAGATGAGCGATCACATCGTGAAGGAGATGTTTGGCCTATGAGAAGTGTAAAACAGGAACCGCCGGTATCCGGCGGTCCGGAAAGGAGACCCATGAAAGCACAGAACGTTAACGCGCAGAAGAAGATCATCACCGCACAGAAGAAACGGCTCGGAGCATACCACACCATGCTCCTGGCCGGAAGAAAGGAGAAGCACAATGGATAGAAATGAATTCATGACACAGGCGGCAAGGGATATCCGGGAGTTCCTCCCACCGGAGGCTCTGCAAGGGCTCGAGATCACGGAAAGCACGGTCATCAAGATGAACGATCAGATGCTGCGCGGGCTCACCTTCCGCAGGGACAAGGCTCCCGCTGCCCCAACCATCTATCTCAACGACGCATATGAGAGATATCTGGATGGCGAACCGATGGGTGTTCTCCTGACGGAGGTCGCTGATGCGTATATGCACTCCCTCGATGTGCCGGATCCTGGGCAGATCGACCTTGATTTTGACAAGATCCGGGATCATTTGACCGTGCGGCTCGTGGAGGCCGCAAGGAACCGGGAGTTTCTCTCGGAGGTTCCGTTTATGACGGTCGGGAACGGCCTCGCCCTCGTCTGCGACATCAAAATGCAGGCCGGGCAGGACATCTGGCGCGCGACGGTGACCCGGGACATGATGCGGCAGAACGGCTATGACAGAAAAGAACTTTTTGCAAGTGCGATGCAGAGCTGCGCCTCGGTGGATCCACCGGTTCTGACGGATATGGAAGCCGCGCTCTTCAGCGGGAAAGCCGGGAATTACCTGAACCGCGTGGAACCGCTTGATCCGGACGAAAAGCAGGTGATGTATATCCTCACCAACGACACTGGAAATCTCGGGGCGGCGGCGTTGTTTTACCCGGGAATGCAGGCGCGGGTCGCGGAAATCCTGAACGAAGGATATACCGTTCTCCCCAGCAGCATCCACGAGGTTCTCATCGTGCCGGACTCCGCGGGGATCGAAGCGGATCACCTCCGGCAGATGGTCCGCGAGGCGAACCGACTGGTTGTGCAGGACAAGGACGTCCTCTCTGGCGAGGTCTATCACTATGATCCGGAGGCCAGGTCGCTCTCCATGGTAAAGGAGCGCGATGCCCGCGCGGTAGAAGCCGGGAGGTTCTGAGTATGGAGGTTCGCATCAACAGAGAAATCAGGGAATACACGGAATCCATGTTTTTCGGGCTGTCGCTGAGGCAGTTCTTTTTTTCTGTTCTTGCCTGTGTGATCGCTGTCATCCTGTATTTCGGTCTTAAGCCCATCCTCGGGCTTGAGACCACAAGCTGGCTATGCGTCGTCGCGGCGTTTCCGTTCGCGGCGGCGGGCTTCCTCCGGTACAACGGCATGACGGCGGAGAGGTTCCTCCTGGCGTGGTTCAAGTCCGTGTTTCTGATCCCGAAGGTGCTGACGTTCGGGAATACCAACTTTTATTATGCTCTTTTGCGGCAGGCGAAGTCGGAGAAAGGCAGGAGGCGGTTCCACAGGAGGGGATCGAGGACGAAGAAAGGAAGGAGGTCCGGCAGGCGTGATAAAGACACTCAGTAATGTCCTGAAACAGGATCGGGAGCGCTTCGACATCCCCCGCAGCGTACAAGACATCATCCCCGCCTGCGCTATCTGGACGGACGGGATCTTCCTCACGAGCAAAAGCAAGTTCAGCAAGATGTACCGCTTCACCGACATCAACTACGCAGTCGCCTCCCGGGAGGACCGGGAGGGAATGTTCCTCGAGTACTCGGAGCTCCTGAACTCCCTCGATTCCGGCAGCACGACCAAGATCACGATCAACAACAGGCGGCTGAACCGCCTCGACTTCGAGGAGCAGATCCTGATCGGGATGAAGGACGACGGCCTGAACGAATACCGGGAGGAGTACAATCAGATGCTCTTAGACAAGGCGACCGGCAGCAACGCCATCATTCAGGACAAGTACGTCACCATCTCGGTTGTCCGGAAGAATGTCGAGGACGCGCGGGTGTATTTTGCCCGGGTGGGGGCGGATCTGATCAGCCACTTCGCGCGGCTCGGTTCCCAGTGCAGGGAGGTGAATGCCGTGGAAAGGCTTCGGATCATCCACGATTTCATGCGGACCGGTGAGGAGACGTCATATTACTTCGACCTCCGGGATCACATGAAGAAGGGCCACGACTTCCGCGACTATATCTGTCCGGACAGTTATGAGAATCACAGCGACTATTTCAAAATCGGATCCCGGTTTGGCCGCGTCCTGTTGCTCAGGGACTACGCTTCATATATCCGGGATGACATGGTTGCGGAGCTCACGGACATCAACCGGAACCTCATGCTCTCGATCGATGTCGTGCCGATCCCGACAGATGAGGCGGTCCGGGAGGTCGAGCAGCGGCTTCTTGGCGTGGAGACGAACGTCACAAACTGGCAGCGCCGGCAGAATATGGCAAACAACTTCTCAGCTATCGTCCCCTACGACATGGAGCAGCAGCGGAAGGAAACCCGGGAGTTCCTCGAGGATCTCACGACAAGGGATCAACGGATGATGTTCGCGGTGCTGACGCTGGTACACACGGCGGATACGAAGGAGCAGCTCGACAACGACACGGAGGAGATCCTCACGATCGTGCGAAAGAGGCTCTGTCAGATGAGCATCCTGCGGTTCCAGCAGCTCGATGGACTGAAGACCGCGCTGCCGTTCGGTGTCCGGAAGATTGACGCGTTCCGGACGCTGACCACGGAGTCGCTCGCGGTCTTCATGCCGTTCCGGGTGCAGGAGGTTTACGACCAGCACGGTATCTATTACGGACAGAATGTTATTTCCCGGAACATGATGATCGCGGATCGGAGGCGCCTGCTGAACGGGAACTCCTTTATCCTTGGCGTATCCGGCAGCGGCAAGTCCTTCACGGCGAAAAATGAGATCACGAATCTCATCCTTTCTACCGACGCGGACATCATCGTTGTAGATCCGGAGCGGGAGTACGCACCGCTGATCCGCGCGCTCGGCGGCTCGGTCATCGAAATCTCCGCGACATCTCCAAACCACATCAACGCGATGGACATGTCGCGGGATTACGGTGAAACCGACCCGATCATCGAGAAGTCGCAGTTCCTGCAGTCGCTCTGCGAGCAGATCATCGCGGGCCACAAGTTCGCCAAAGGCCAGCAGTCCATCATCGACCGCTGTACGGAGAGCGTCTACCGGTTCTACCGGCAGGGCAACTATATGGGGACGCCGCCGACGCTGCAGGACTTCCGTGAGGAGCTTCTGAAGCAGCCGGAGCCGGAAGCGCACTCCCTGGCGCTGGAACTGGAGCTCTTTACCAAAGGCTCTCTCAACACCTTTGCCCGGCAGACCAACGTCGACACGTCGAACCGCCTGATCTGCTACGACATCCTCGATCTTGGCGAGCAGCTCCGGGCAATCGGGATGCTCGTCATTCTCGATTCCATTCTGAACCGGATCACGCAGAACCGGCAGAAAGGCAGGCAGACCTTCGTCTTCATCGACGAGATCTACCTGCTGTTCATGCACGAGTACTCCGCGCAGTTCCTGTTCAAGCTGTGGAAGCGTGTCCGTAAGTACGGCGCGTACTGCACCGGGATCACGCAGAATGTCCTCGATCTTCTGCAGTCACACACGGCGAGGACAATGCTTTCAAACTCCGAGTTCATCGTCATGCTGAATCAGGCGGCGACCGACCGGATCGAGCTGGCGAAGCTCCTCAACATCTCGGACCGACAGCTTTCGTATATCACGAATGTGGATGCCGGGCGCGGGCTGATCAAGGTCGGGTCGAGTCTCGTGCCGTTCGAGAATGACTTTCCGAAGGACACGAAGCTGTACCGGCTGATGACGACGAGGCCGGGGGAGGGGCTGGCTCCAGCAGATGCAGGGTTGCAGGGACTGTCCGGGAAAGAGAAGGCGATCCTCAGGAAGATCCGGGAGGTGGCGAGGAATTCGGAGGAGTTTGACAGGCTGGTGGAGAAGTATTTGAAGGGGAGCCAGGGGTAGGAAAGCCGGAGGGGAAGGCCTCCGGGGTACATGAATTGGGCTTGACATTAGCTGACTATCAATATATTATCATAATTAAGATAATATATTGATGGAACAGGAGGTAGCTGATATGATGCAGATCAGACCGGTTTCAGATCTGAGAAATAAATATACAGAGATCGAGAAGTGCGTTAACGAAGGGAATCCAGTATTCCTTACCAAGAACGGATATGGCACTATGGTTGTGATGAGTTTGGAGGCATATTCCAGACTGACCGATCCTGTGGAGAGAGCTCTTGATGAGGCGGATTATCTGGCTGAAGCAGATCCGAGAAGGATGACGCATGAGGAGGTCTTTGGCGGAGTCAGGAGGAAGCTGGATGTCAAATAGTAAATATACAAGGGCGTGACAGAGATCAAATCATATGAATATGACTGGGACTGGCTCCGGCCGGTTCTTTTTTATGTGCTGAGAAGGAGGTGAACCGATGCCAGCCATCAAAACCAGAGAACTCAACAAGGGTACAATTCGCACCCACGACCGAACTGCGGACATGATGCACCGCTTCAAGAATGTTACTACAAAGACCAGAAATTGGTCAGTACAATCTGCACTCAACGAACAGCCCACAGGGACGGACCGCTCCGGCAGAACGCTGTGCAGCGCTGGAATCCGCAGCAAAGAAGCCTCTGGAGGAGCTCAGGGACCATCCGCACTCTACGCATCCGAAGCCTCCTATCAGAGAATCTCTGCAAAAAATCTCCTCCGTCAAAA
The DNA here is from genome assembly GCA_964385855.1 of uncultured Mogibacterium sp. Classification (GTDB taxonomy): domain Bacteria; phylum Bacillota; class Clostridia; order Peptostreptococcales; family Anaerovoracaceae; genus CAYLSR01. The sequence goes on along the minus strand of CAYLSR010000050.1, from coordinate 4,095 downwards.
CCGCAGGAAGAGCTCCGGAAGGAGATCATCTGCTGCTGAAGCCTTGCAGTCTCCGGCATCACCCGGATCACCCAGCCAACTCAGAGCAACCGGCCTGACCCGAGGCCCGGAGAGCAAGCCAGCGACTATCGGCGGTAAACAGGCTGCCGTCCAGCAGTTCGAGCTCTGGCAAGCCGTCGCTGCCAGACAGCACCGGGCAAGTAGGCTCATCGACACCGTGACCGCGAGTGCTGCCAGTGAAGCCGACAAGACCCGAACCGCTCTCCGCGCACTCCTTGGGGGCGAAAGGCTCTGGAGTATCTCCCTTTACGCCGGCGGCTCCATGGCCCTTCTGATCGTCCTGGTCTTTGTCTTCTTCGGTGGCGCCTTCTATTCCTTCAGCAGCGGGGTAGAAGATAACGACTTTGCGCTCTGGCACGAATTCTACCTGCTCGGCATCGGGATCGGTGACGACGCCATCGTGCAGGTCGCCGCGAAACAGGTCGGCAACACCGGCGGCGAGAAGTTCTGGCGCTGGTACGGCTATTCCGGGAGGGTGGACTGGTGCTGCATCTTTGTCAGCTGGTGTGCGAACCAGTGCGGCTATCTCGAAACCGGCCGGATCCCGAAGTTTGCGGCAGTCAGCGCGGGAATCGACTGGTTCCGGAGCAAAAAGCAGTGGCACCCGCGAGGATACCTGCCGAAGGAAGGCGATCTCATTTTCATAGATTGGCAAAACGACGGGGTTCCGGATCACGTTGGCATTGTCGAGAATGCGGACGCGAAGACTGTCTACACGATCGAGGGAAACAGCAGCGACATGTGCCGGCGTCAGCGGTACAGCCTGAACAGTAGAGTCATATACGGTTACGGCACGCCTCGTTACAATGCCGGAAGCGCGAACCAGCGCGCGATCAACGGTGCCTGCGAGTGGGCGATCATTATCGCGAACGACAACCGCTACCAGTACGGTGAGGGGGAGCGCGCGCACAACTACGGTTGTCCGTTCTGTGGTACCAACATCAGCATCAAGGGCAAAGGCTACGAAAACACCTATTGCTGCAACCCTTTCGTGACGGCGGCTTTCGCGCATGGCGCGGGAGATCCGGCGCTGCTCAAAGCGTGCAAAAGCGGCTGGGGCGTCGCGATGACGCCGGAGTCATTTTACCGGTTCGGCAGGAATAACTGGAAGAAGGTCGCAAGGCCTGACTCCGTCGCGGGCCTCCGCAAGGGCGACGTCCTGGTGCGAAGTACGCACGTGGCCCTGTATGTCGGTAATGGCAGGATTGCGCATGCGGCGGGGCATGGGTGGACAGATGAGTCGATTCGGGTGAATGACCTGTCGGAGATTGCTCTGAAGAATTTTGACTTCGTGATGAGGTATGAGGGGGATGGGAGATACTAGCTGAAATGTGCGTCTTTCGGTGGATTTCTGCGGGAACTGTCATAAGTCCGGCAAATATGATATAATATTTTGGGGTAATATAATTAACAATTTTAAGTCAACAGAATCCTTAGAAGATGGAGTTAACGAATGAACAACACGTACAATGGCGGATTAACAAGAGAGAAATTCCTGTTTTTCGAAACCAGAACGATCGCCTCACTGATCAAACAGGGAATGACTCGAGATGAAATAGTAAAGACAATCCATGATGAAAATCTGTTTCAATTCCCGACGGAAAGAATGATCGATCGCTTTGCGACAACCTGTTTCCGAAGAATAGATTCGCTTGACTCAGAGGAACTTGTATGTCAACTTGCGGATGCTCCAATAAGTGACGCAAAACAGATCAATCTCTATGCAATGATGAAGGACAATCGAATCGTTTGGGACTTCATGACAGGGGTAATCGGAGAGAAATACCGCACACAAGCATTTGATTTTTCGCGGAAGGATCTCAATGTGTTTTTCTTCCAGCTACAGGAACAGGACGATGATGTTGCTTCCTGGAGTGATACCACGATAGCAAAAATCAAACAAGTGCTCACCCGGTGCCTTGTTGAATGCAGTTACCTCGACTCTCGCAAGGATACACAATTAAACGCAATTACAATTGCACCGGTACTGGAGGCTGCAATATACACTAAAAATGATGTTGCAGCACTCCCAGCTTTCAATTGTTTCAAGTAAAGGCACACAAAACAGAGGAACAATCAATGAAACCAACAAATGTGATGGAAAACCTGAATAAGGTCTCTGCTCGGCTCTCGGAAGCGGCCTTCCTCTCCAACAAGGGATTGTCGAACGAAGTGGGGATTCACGTTTTCTGCTATGATCCTAAGGACGAGATGACCGTCAGGGCATATTTCGAAACACTGAAGAAGCAAAAGGATGTCCCGTACCGGCTAATTGAATGTGATCTTTACAAGGTTTTCCTGCGGATCTGCGAAGATAAGCATATCCTGAAAAGCATTCCGGCAATGGAAGAACGCAAAGGTCGAGAGTACCTTCAGGCGCAGCTCCAGAAGGTTGCGACACCGGAAGCATTCGTAGAGAGAATGAAGTATGAACCTCATGAATACGGAGATGTTCTTCTGATCACCGGTGTTGGGAAAGTCTATCCGTTCATGAGATCCCATAAGATACTGGACAATATACAGCACATCTTTGCGGACATTCCCGTTCTGATGCTGTATCCGGGAACTTTCAACGGACAAGATCTCATCTTGTTTGGCGAGTTCCTTGATGGGCATTATTACAGAGCGTTCAACCTACTTTAGAACCGGGAGGAGAGAAAATGAAACTTCAGTATATCTATAAGTCCGACATTAACCGAAACATCAATGGTGTCATCAAGGTTGCTCAGAATGATGAGGCGAGCATAGAGCAGGAATTGCGTGAATACATTATCACGAAGGAACTGCGCAAGCACTTCAATACATTTCTGAATAATTACGAGAAGTCACTGACAACGCCAACAGACAAGATCGGCGTATGGATTTCCGGCTTCTTTGGCAGTGGTAAATCGCATTTCCTCAAGATCCTCTCCTATCTGTTGTCAAATGATGTTGTAGCAGGCAAACATGCGGTCGACTACTTCGTTGACAAATTTGATGATCCTATGATGTTTGCACAGCTTGAACGTTGTGCCAGCGCTCCGACGGACGCTAAAGTGGTACAAGCGTGTACGGCATTATTATGATGGTCTGCTGCAGGTCGCAAATATGCAGCAGTTCTATCAGGCACATATCGCTGGATTCCATATTGCTGAACACAAGAAGCTCTGGAAGGAATACTGCAGCGAACTGTATAAGATGGACTATTATTACAGGCTGTTCCACACAGCTTTCGGAAAAAGTCTGAAAGAGTCCAGCACAGTGCTGGAGGATCTGTACAAGAATGTCGCTGACTATGTTGAGAACCTTTACAAGAACTGGTATCTGGCCACACTGGGAGGACAGTGGACCAAGCTCGTACGGGATGAACTCGCACTATCTTCAAGACTGCCGGATATCCCGCAGCAGGGAGGATTCTATGGCAATTACGTCAGGCCGATTGAATCCGCGGGCAGCAGGGTGTTCGTCATTATCTCGGATGCTTTGAGATATGAAGTTGCGGTTGATCTGAGGATTTGTTGAAACAGATCAGAAAGAATGCCAGGACTCAAGATGTGCAATCGAAGAACCTCTCTGAAACCGATGTAGGGTCTTACGTTGTTTTCGGTTCATATGAGCAGGATAATGACGCGGCAAACGGTCCGGAAGCTCTCGAATGGCTTGTGCTTGCAAAAGAGGAAAACAGATTGTTGTTGATGGAGTTCAGTATGTCGAGGATGATGTCTTCGCCATAGTCTATGCAAAGACGCAGAAGACGAACCATCTCCTTATTGCCGCCGGGGAGTTTCATTCCCCAGTCGAGCAGTTCCTGGCGAACATTGCGTCTTACAGGTTTAGCCTGAAATACGCTTCTCGGTTTTCTCTCGAGGAGATCCAGATAGTGTTCAAGCTTGTAGGCTGTTTTGCCTTGACCCTGAAGGCGTTCGTAAGTGACGACAGTTCTGTCATCGCAGATGATGCTTACAGAGTTTGCATATCCTTTTACGGTGACGGTCTTTCGGAGGAATGTGACCGGTACGGAGTAACTGTTTCTGTCGAATCTTACAGTTGAGAAGT
>CAYLSR010000049.1:0-8949 GCA_964385855.1 uncultured Mogibacterium sp. | reverse complement strand
CAAGAAATTAGTGTTCTACTGGTGTTGTGCTTGACCAGTAAGCCTCGATAGCTGCCGACCGTATCGGTGAACAGCACCTCCGGCCCGCTCGGCAGCACCGCCTGCCGCGTCGTCGGATCCAGCGTCGCAAACAGCTTATCCTCCGAAAGGACGTCCGAATCCGTCAGCGCGTTCAGCAGCGTGGATTTGCCCGCGTTGGTATATCCGACGATCGCAACGGTCGGGGTCGCGCTCTCCGTGCGCTTTTTTCGGGTGGTCTCCCGCGCGCGCTTCATCGCCTCGATCTCGTCCGAGAGGATCTTGATCCGCTTGCCGATCACACGGCGATCGGATTCCAGCTTGGTCTCGCCCGGGCCGCGGGTCCCGATGCCTGCGCCGAGCCGGGACATGGCCTCGCCCATTCCGCGGAGCCTCGAGTAGCGGTAGCGGAGCTGCGCGATCTCGACCTGGTTCTTGCCCTCCCGCGTCCGCGCGTGCGACGCGAAGATGTCGAGAATCAGGAGCGTTCGATCCAAAACCTTCGCATCGATCAGGTCGGAGAGGTTCCGGAACTGCGACGGGCTGAGCTCGTCATCGCAGACGATGCCGTCCGCCTCGTGGAGGGCCAGCATCTCCTTGAGTTCCCGCGCCTTGCCGCTCCCGACGTACATCGCGCGGTCGGGATGCGGAAGATTCTGCACCACAAGGCAGGCAGGCTCCGCTCCGGCAGTGCGAAGCAGATCCGCCAGCTCCTCCAGAGAAGCCCATGCGGCGTCCTCATCTCCCGTCGCGACCGCGACCAGGATATATCGTTCCGTCCGTTCGATCTGATCCATCTTGTTTCTGTTCTCCGCGCGGTCAGCTCCGGTTCCGGAGCACGCGCTTTCCTTCTACATACTTGGTCGCCCAGACCGGGTCCTTATTCGGCTCTTCCTTTGTCAGCGGGCAGCCGCGCCACAGGTCATCCGCGAGCTCGACGATCACGCTGTACAGCTCCAGGTGCTTCTTCCAGCGGTCCTCAATCGCACCGGCGCCCAGCCAGGCGCCCAGGATATTGCCGGTCACCGCGCCGGTCGAATCGCTATCGCCGTCGTGGTTGACCGCCGCGATGATGGCTTCCGAGAAATCCCGCTGGTACTTCAGCGCGCAGTACACCGCGATCGCCAGCGTCTCCTCCGCGACCCAGCCTTCCCCGAGCATGCGGATGTTCTCGAGGTCTGACTTGTGATTTTTGCTCAGTACGATGGCCTTGCGCAGCAGTTCGCGCTGCACCGCCATGTGTTCACTCTCGCCGAAGATCGATTCGGCGGAGGCCAGCGCCTCCCGGACGATCGCCTCCAGCGTCTGCGCGCCGGTCCCGTACACCGCCGCGTGGACGATGTGCACCAGGATCGCAGCAGGGATGTAGCCGAGCGGATGCCCGTGCGTGATCGCGGCGAGCTGAGCGCCCTCCCGGTCGAGCGTCTCGTACGGGAGCGTCCTGTATCGCAGCGCCAGCGGCGCGACGCGCATGACCCCGCCGCAGCCCTTGCTTTTGTTGATCGGTTTCTCGATGCTGCCGCACTCTCCCGAACGGAGCGCCTGCAGGCACGTCGTCCCCGGCGCCCTGCGCTTGTACAGATCTCTGACATCCAGCAGCCAGCTGCGGATCTCCTCCGCCGGGTCCTCTGCCAGGCTGCTCTGCGTGAGATACCAGTCCCGGTAAGCGTACCAGACGTAAAAACTCGGATAAGCCTGATGCCCGGTCAACTTCCCGCGCGTCTCCCCGATGAGGATCCCGTTCGCCGTGAACAGCGTCATCTGCGTGTCGTCCGAGATGAGCGCCTTCCCGCTGAACCCATCCAGTTCGTAGGTCCGGATGCCTCCTTCTCCGTACGCGATCCGGATCTGATCCGATGGCAGAAATTCCACCGCGTATCCCAGCGCGTCGCCCGCCGCCCCGCCGACAAGGCAGCCGCGGATCCTGTCCTGACTCATAACACACCTCCTGCATGGATGTCTTCCTGTCTATAGTACCACAATACGGTCCGCTTTGGGCAATGAATTTGGAAGCCGGGCTGTGTGTTTGCGCTCGAGTTGCAATCGACACAAATATTTGTTTATTTCTTAACAATATCTACACAATTCTCTGCTATCCTATAGGTGCCAAAGGAAACCGGTAGTTATTTCTTTTGATTGTTCTTTCTTAATGAATAGTTTCGTAGTAATGAAAAAACAGCTTCGCTTAACCTCCGCGAAGCTGTTTTTTTGTCACTGATTTAGAAGTCCGACAGCCGATCGTCTCCCCTCAAAGCAGCTCCGGCCCGGTCTCACCCGTATACAGCTCTACTGCGGGGCCGGTCATGCGGCACCGGCCGGAATCCCGGTCGTACCGAATCCGGAGATCCCCGCCGACGAGGTGCACGAGTACGTCCTCGTCCAGTTTGCCCGCGAGCACTCCGGCTGCCACCGCCGCGCACGCGCCGGTTCCGCAGGCGAGCGTTTCTCCGGAACCGCGTTCCCAGACGCGGAAGAAGATCTCCTCTCTGCTCCTGACCACGATGAATTCGGAGTTCACGCGTTCCGGAAATCTCGGATGGTACTCGAATTCCGGGCCGATTTCCGCTAACGGCAGGCCCTTGAGCTCCGCGGTCAGGTCATCTGCGGCATTTCCGGACGCTACCAGCGCCGAGTTGTCTTCGAGGAAATAAACAGCATGCGGATTGCCGATATCGATCCCGATGAAGGACAGTTCCATGCCGCACACCCTGATTGCCTCCGGGCAGCTGCCCGTCAGTCTGGCCGCTCCCATCTCCGCGGTGACTTCCGTCACCCTGCCGTCCCGGACGGTCAGTTTGACCGGCCTGAGCCCGGCTCTCGTATCGATCACCGCTGTGCGGCGGTCCGCCGGAATGAGACCATGGTCATAGAGGTATTTGGCCGTGCACCGGAGACCGTTGCCGCACATCGATCCCTCCGAGCCGTCGAGATTGAACATGTGCATGAACGCATCCGCGCGTTCCGACGGCTCGATCAGGATGAGGCCGTCTCCCCCGACTCCGTAGTGACGGTCCGAGAGCAATACGGCAGCCCTCTGCGGATCCGGTACGGTTTCCTTGAAGCAATTCACATAGATGTAGTCATTGCCGCAGCCATGCATCTTGGTAAATCTCATCTGATTTCTACTCCGTTTCTGTTCCGGTATTGAGGAAGGCGGTTAGCACCGCCGCATGCAGCGCCGCGCCCGTCAGAACCGCCTCATCGGTCGGAAGGAACTGCGGATTGTGCAGCGGATACGGGCTTCCTGCCCCGATGTGATAGAAGCTGCCCGGCACCTCCTCCAGGAAATATCCGAAGTCCTCGGTCACCATGGTTGGCTCCGGGATCCGGATCACGTGATCCGGACCGAGCAGTTTCGCCGCGGCGGATGCCGCAAACTCCGTCATCGCGCCGTCGTTGACGACGCCCGGATAACTCTCGATGATTCGGACATCCGCTTTTGTTCCCGTCTCACGGGCAATGCGCTCCGCTGTCTCACGGAGTCCGTCCTTGAGCGCTTTCCGCGTCTCCGGTCCCAGCGAGCGAAGAATGCCCTCCAGCACCGCGGTGTCTGGCACGATATTGCGCGCTGTGCCGGCATGCATCTTGCCGACGGTCAGCACCGCGCGATCCCGCGTGATTTCCGGCGGAAGCGCCAGCAGGGCGGTCGTCATCTTTGCCGCTGCCGCAAGCGCATCGATCCCCTTTTCCCGTTCCGCGCCATGAGAGGATTTCCCCGTCACGGTAATCACGAACATATCGGAAGCTGCGTAAAACTTCCCGCTTCGAAATCCCGCACATCCCTCCGGAAGATCTGGACTGACATGCGCGCCGAAGACAGCCTCAACCCCTTCCAAGCAACCTTCCCGGATCATTCTTTCGGCACCGCCGTTCATCTCCTCATCCGGCTGGAAGAGGAACACGATGCGGCCCGGCAGAAACTCACGCTCTGCCGCGAGCATCCGCGCGGCACCGAGCGCCGCGGCCATATGTACATCGTGCCCGCAGGCGTGCATTTTGCCGTCGATTTCTGAGGCGAACGGGCAACCGGTCGCCTCCTGCACTGGAAGCGCATCGATATCCGACCGCAGGGCAACCGTTCTGCCCGGTCTGCCTCCATGCAGAACACCGACAATGCCGGTACCGAGTACCCGGCGGGTTTCGATCCCGCAGTCCCGCAGGAATGATTCTATCCTGTCCGCAGTCTCATATTCCTCGTTGCCCAGTTCCGGCCGCCGGTGAAATGCCTTGCGCAGCTCCGTTATTTTATCCGCGTACAGCCGGACAGCCTGTCTGTAATCCGTCATAGCGCTTGCTCCTCCCGCAATGTCGCCAGGAACCCTTCCAGCCGGTCCAGCCCTTCCCGCAGATCCTCCCGGCTGCAGCAGTACGAAATCCGGATGTGCTGCACGGATCCGAACGCCGCGCCCGGGGTGACCGCCACGCCAGCCTCCTTCACCAGTCTGGTGCAGAACGTTACAGCGTCCAGTCCGGTTGTCTCGATCGAAGGAAATACGTAGAAGGCTCCCTCCGGGACGACTGTCCGGAGACCCATCCTCTGCAGCCGGTCCATCACGTAATCCCGGCGCCAGCGGTATTCTTCCAACATCTCCCCCGGATCGGTGTCAAGCGCCGTTATGCACGCCTTCTGGAAAGGCGCGGGCGTCGAGACGACGAGGAACTGATGAACCAGTTCGAGGCGTTCCAGCACAGACCGGTCCGCCATCAGATATCCGACCCGCCAGCCGGTCATCGCGTACGGCTTTGAGAAACTCTGTACAACGAGGAGCTGCTCCCGGAGCTCCCGGAATTCCGCGAAGCTGTGGTAGTCTTCTCTATAGCAGAGCTGCCGGTAGACATCGTCACAGATCACGAAGATTCCCCTGCCCCGTACCGCTTCCCGCACGGCTTCCAGACTCTCCGCGTCATAAATGCATCCGGTCGGGTTGTTGGGCGAATTGAGCACGATCGCCTTTGTGCGCTCCGTGATCAGCGGCAGGAGCGCATCCTTCCGAATCTGGAAATCACTGCCGGAGGTGTCCATCGGGACGAAAGTGCCCCGGCACAGATTGACGATCTGCTCGTACAGGACAAAGGCCGGCATCGGGATGATGACCTCATCCCCGGGATTCAGGATCCCGAAGAGCGCGACAAACAGTGCCTCCGTCGCACCGGCCGTAACGATCACCTCATCGGCGGTATAGTCCATTCCGTTCTGTTCGTGCTCAAAAGCGGCGATCCGCTCCCGGAGCGCTTTGGAGCCGTTATTTTCAATATAGTGGGTATCCCCTTCCGCCAGAGACTGTACCGCAGCATTGCAAACCGCCTCCGGTGTGTCATAATCCGGTTCGCCCAGCGTCAGCCGCACACAGCCGGGCGTCGCGGCCGCGAGTTTGGAAAACTCACGGATCGCGCTCCGCTTCAGCGTATAGACGGCTTCATTCAGGTCATCCTTCATCATTCTGCTTCCACCTAAAGGACTCTGAGATCCGCTTCCAGCGCGGTCTTCTGCGAGGTGCCCTCATCCTTTTCCTTGATTACTCTTGCTGGGCAGCCTGCGGCAACCATGCCCGCCGGAACATCCCGCGTGACGACTGCGCCAGCCGCGACGACCGCGCCTTTCCCGATGCGAACGCCTTCCAGAACTACCGCGTTCGCCCCGATCAGAACATCGTCCTCCACGATAACCGGTACAGCCGAAGCCGGCTCAACGACACCGGCAAGCACCGTTCCGGCGCCAATATGGCAGTTCTTGCCGACAGTCGCCCTGCCGCCGAGCACCGCGCCCATATCGATCATCGACCCCTCGCCGATGACTGCGCCGATATTGATGATGGCTCCCATCATGATGACAGCGTTTGCGCCGATCTCCACCTTGTCGCGAATGATTGCGCCCGGTTCGATTCTCGCCGGGATCCCCTTGAGATCCAGCATCGGCACCGCACTGTTGCGGCGGTCGTTCTCAATCACCAGATCCTCGATTTTGTCTGCATTCGCCTCGAGCAGCGGTCCAAGTTCCTTCCAGTCGCCGAACACGATCTTGTCACCGATTCCGAACACCTTAGCCGTGCCGTAATCGACCTGTTCCTTCTCCTTGACGTACACCTTGACCGGCGTCTTCTTCTCCGCATCCCTGATGAACTGAATGATTTCCCTTGCGTCCATGATTAACTCCCTTTTCTCTTTCTGTATCTCTACTTTCTTCTGGAAATAGCTTCCTATTCAGTCGCTGATATCCGAGTCCAGCGCGATCATCACCTGGTATTCCGGCAGCAACCCCTGCACTTCCTCACAGATGTGCTGATAGACCGCCTGGCGGTCCGGCGCTGCGAAGTCGACGACGATATCGAAAGTTACGGTCTTTCTGGTTTCATCCAGATAGAAACCGTGCATCTGAAGCACATATTCATGATCCATGACGATCTTGGTGATCCGGGAACGGATCTCCATCGCGTTATCGTCGGTCGTATTTCTCGAATAGATCCCCACGCCGGTCAGGATGACGTTGTGCTTCACGTAGACCGCCTGCTGGATCTCCCTCGTGAGCTCGTCGATCTTCGCCGCGGTGAACGTATCCGGCACCTCGATGTGCACCGAGCCCAGGAGCCGGTCCGGTCCGTAGTTGTGAAGGATCAGGTCGTAGGCGCCGCTGACGCCGTCGAAACTCGTCACCGTCTGCTTGATCTCTCTGGACAGGTCGCTCTCGATCCGCTCACCCAGGATCTGGCTGATGGTCTCCCGCAGCATATCGATACCGGATTTCATGATCACGATCGAGATCACCGCGCCAAGCCAGGCCTCCAGGCTGAGACCGGCTTTGATATAAATGATGGCAGCGACCAGCGTGGACGCCGAAATGATCGAATCCATCATCGCGTCCTGTCCGGAGGCGACCAGCGAGCCGGAATTGACCCGGATGCCGACGGATTTGACATAGCGTCCCAGCAGGATCTTGACCAGCACGGCGACCGCGACGATGATCAGCGTGACCGTGCTGTAATCCGGCAGCTCCGGATGGAGGATCTTCTTGACCGACTCCACGAACGACGTGATCCCGGCGTAAAGCACGAGCCCCGAGATGATCATCGCGCTCAGGTATTCCACCCGGCCGTGCCCGTATGGGTGCTTGCGGTCCGGCTGCTTGGCGGCGAGCTTCGTCCCGATGATCGTGATGATCGAGGACATCGCGTCGCTCAGGTTGTTGACGGCGTCCAGGATGATCGCGATCGAGCCGGAGAGCGTCCCCACGGCCGCTTTGAACCCCGCCAGAAACACATTTGCGACGATCCCGATGATGCTGGTCCGGACGATGATCCGGTCGCGGTTGACCGGAGCGGGCGCGCCGGCAGCAGCTGTTTCAGGCTGTTCAGGTCTGTAGTTTTCGTTTTCTGCCATCTCAGCTTCTCCTTCTCATTTCTGCAGGCTCTTCAGCTCATAGAGATCCGTGCGCCGCGCGGACAGCAGCGGCAGCTGTGCCCGGATCTGATCCACGTAGCCGAGGTCGATCTCCGTGATGGCGATCCCCGGCTTCTCATCCAGCTCCGAGACCACGGTGCCCCACGGATCGACGACCATCGAGTGCCCCCAGGCCACATAGCTGAAGTCCGGATCCCTCGCGTCGGAGGTGCCGGCCACGAAACACTGGTTGTCGATTGCCCGCGACCGGAACATGACCTCCCAGTGCGCCGGCCCGGTCGTCATGTTGAACGCGGCAGGCACGAGGATCAGCTTCGCCCCGTCCTGCACCATCAGCCGCCCCAGCTCCGGAAACCGGAAGTCAAAGCAGATGCAGAGCCCCACCCGGCCGAATTCCGTGTCAAACACCGTGTAGTGATCGCCGGCGGAGAGCGTCTCGGACTCCATGAACCGCTGGCCGCCTTTGACGTCAATGTCGAACAGGTGGACCGTGCGGTGCTTGGCCGCCTGCCGGCCCTCCCGGTCGAAGACGTAGGCAGTATTGTACACCCGGCCCGCTTCGTCGACCTCCGGTACCGTCCCGGCTTCGAGCCAGATACCGAATTCTTTCGCGATCCCGCTCAGCGCCTGCCAGGTTTCGCCGCCTTCCGGCTCCGCGTAGCGCGGGAAGTTTGGCGTGTAATACGGGCAGTTGAACATCTCGCCCAGGAGGACGAAGTCCGGCTTATCCTCCTCGATGCTCCGGATGAGCTCCCGGAGCTGCTCGAGGTTGGCCTCTTTCTCTTCAAATACTGTCGTCTGAAGCTGCGCGATTTTCATGTCGTCACTCTCCTTCTCCGCTGATATCGGCGGATTTCATTACAGAGGTTGCCCCGAGATCCGCTTTGCGGAAATACAGGTAGGTCAGTACCGAGCAGACGAGCCACCCCGCCGGATAGCCCATCGCGAGCGGGATGATCGCATTCGCCACGTAGTGCGAGACCACATACAGGTAGACCTGCCGGAAGCAAACATAACACAGGACGTTGATGATCATCGGCGTCCTGGAATTCCCCGCGCCGCGAAGCCCGGCGCTGTGAATGTTGGCCGATCCGGCGATGAAATAGAACGGCGTCATCCACCGCAGAAGCAATGTCCCGTAGTAGACGACCTCCGCTTTGTCGTTAAAGAATGCCACCAGCCACGGCGCAAAAGCGATGACCGGGATGGACAGCACGATTGTGATGAGGATCGTCAGCCAGATCGCCGTCCGGACGCCCTGCCGGGCCCGTTCGATCTCCCCTCCGCCGATGTTCTGCCCGACGAACGTCGTGATCGCGACCGCGAGCGACTGAATCGGCAGGAACATCAGCGCGTCGATCTTGATATATGCGGTCCAGCCGGACATGACGTCCGGACCGAACTGATTGATGTATCCCTGCACGATGATGTTGGAAAACGAGACGATCGCCATCTGGAGCGCCGCCGGGATCCCCACGCGGATGATCTGGCGGAAGATCCTCCCATCGATGCGCATCATGCTGAGCCGCAGCCGGA
>CAYLSR010000048.1:0-9029 GCA_964385855.1 uncultured Mogibacterium sp. | reverse complement strand
CGAAGCGGCGCATCTCCTCCGTCGCCTACCGCCCGCAGGGCTTTGACGCGGTCGGTGGAGATGTGGAATATCGGCGAAAAGGAGCCGGCATTTGAGCCGTTCCTGTCCGTTGAAGCAAAGGCGCCGGAGGCGCCGTCCGGGTACGTGATGCCGTACGGCGACTGCCCGCTGGACAAAGAGAAGGTCGGCGAAGCGGTCTACATGGACATCCTGAACCACGCCAACGAGTACGTCCACATCATGACTCCGTATCTGATCCTCGATGGAGAGCTCGAAACGGCACTCAAATACGCCGCGGAGCGCGGCATCGACGTCAAGCTGATCCTGCCGGGCATCCCGGACAAGAAGCTGGCCTACTCGTTTGCCAAGGCGCACTACAAATCGCTGGTCAGCGCCGGCGTGAAGATCTACGAGTATACACCGGGCTTCGTGCACGCCAAGGTCTTCATCAGCGACGACATCAAGGCGGTCACCGGCACGATCAATCTGGACTACCGCAGCCTGTATCACCACTTCGAGTGCGCGACGTATCTGTACCGGACCGACTGCATCGCGGAGATGGAGGCGGATTTCCAGGCGACGCTGGCCAAGTGCAGGGAGGTCACGCCGGAGACGATCCGGAACGAGAAGCTGGGATACCGGCTGGCCGGCAGCCTGCTGAGGTTCCTCGCGCCGCTGATGTGAGAAAATCCAAAAGACTTGAGAATGCAAGGGGATTTGATATACTTGTTGAACGCTGACGGTTTAAGAAAGAAAGGACAGAATATGAACATCATCAGAAAATGGAATTCCATGAGCCTGATCATCCGGATCCTCATCGGCCTCGCGATCGGCGCGGTCCTGGGCCTGGTGGTGCCGGGTGCGACCTGGATCTCGATCCTCGGCGATCTCTTCGTGGGCGCGCTCAAGGGTATCGCGCCGATTCTGGTCTTCGTTCTCGTCGCGTCCTCCCTCGCGAACGCGAAGGGCGGGCACGGGAAGAAATTCCGAACGGTCATCGCGCTGTACCTGTTCAGCACCCTGGCGGCGGCTGTCGTCGCGGTCGTGGTCAACTTCATGTTTAAAGTCACCGTCCCGCTGGCGGATGTGGCCGGCGCTGAGGGCTATACGGCGCCGGAGAGCATGGCGGAAGTCGTCGGCAATCTCCTCAAGAACGTCGTGGCCAACCCGGTCGACTCGCTGAGTTCGGCGAACTACATCGGCATCCTCTTCTGGGCGGTCATCCTCGGCATGGCGCTCAAGAAGTCCGGTCACGGCACGAAGTCGTTCCTGAACGACCTGGCGGACGCGGTCTCGGTCGTCGTGCGCTGGATCATCACCTGTGCGCCGTTCGGGATCCTGGGTCTGGTCTTCAGCTCGGTCTCCACGAGCGGTCTCGCGATCTTCAAGACCTACGGGCAGCTCGTCGGCGTCCTGGTCGCGACGATGCTGATCGTGGCGCTGATCGTCAATCCGATCATCGTCGGCGGGATGCTCCGGCACAACCCGTATCCGCTCATTTTCCGCTGCATCAAGACGAGCGGCGTGACCGCGTTCTTCACCCGCAGTTCCGCGGCGAACATCCCGGTCAACATGCAGCTCTGCGCGGATCTCGGCCTGGACGAGGACATGTACTCCGTCTCCATCCCGCTCGGCGCGACCATCAACATGGACGGCGCGGCGGTCACGATCACGACCTTCTCGCTGGTCGCGGCGTATACGACGGGCGTCCACGTGACCCTGCCGATGGCGATTCTCCTGAGCATCGTCGCGACGTTCTCGGCGTGCGGCGCGTCCGGCGTCGCGGGCGGTTCTCTGCTGCTCGTCCCGCTGGGCTGCTCGCTCTTCGGGATCCCAAACGATATCGCGATGCAGATGGTCGGGATCGGCTTTATCATCGGCGTCATCCAGGATTCCCTCGAAACCGCGCTGAATTCCTCCGGCGACGCGATCTTCACCGCGACCGCGGAGTTCCGCGAGTGGAAGAAGCAGGGCCGCGAACTGCCGATCTGACGCAGAAAGGAGGCCGGCATGACTGTGACCATCCGGGAGGCGAAGAGCGCCGACATGGAAGCCTTCGCCCGCATCTATAAAGAAATCTACGATACCACCTACCGGGAATTCCTCGACCCGCGGCTCATCCGCGCGGTCCTGAACGAGGATTCGGTCGCCCGGATGCGCGCGGACTGGCTCGCTCCGGGTGCGGAAATGTTCGCGGCGGAGGCCGAAGACGGGCAGATCCTCGGCTTTGTCTACGGCTTCCCGTCGCCGGATGTCCTCGGTGCGTTCTGGCTCGAGAAGCTCTACCTGACCGCTTCTGCCAGAGGTCTCGGCCTCGGCCGCAGGCTGATCGGGATCATGGAGCAGCGCGCGCGGGAGCAGGGCTACTCAGGCATGGTTATCGACGTCTTCACCGGCAACGACCATGCGGAGCAGATCTACCGGCACCTCGGCGCCCGGATGATCCGGGAGGATCACCTGCAGGACGTCTGCGACATGCCGGTGCACTCGAAGCTCCTGTACTGGGCGTTTTGACGAGGTGTGACGAGGTATGACAAAAGAACCGTCCCCCTGTCATACTCCGCCATACTGCGGCATTTTCTCCCTTGACAAAGAACATGCGTTCGCATACAATTTTTGCAAAGGGAGGAGATACGCCATGTCAACGACCACACTTCTGATCATCCTGATCGCGCTGAGCGCGCTGGCGCTGCTGACGGGCATCGTCACGCTGGTCCGGCTGCAGGGCAGCGACCGGCGGTCCGGCGAATACTACCGGCTGTACAGCGAGTCGCAGCAGCAGACGCAGCTGGCGATCGCGGCGCAGCAGGAGAAGGCCCAGCGGGAGATCGCGGAGCGGCAGCACGAGCTGCAGCGCGCGATCGCGGATCAGCAGAACGCCCGGCTCCGCGCGCTGGATGAGAACTTCAGCCGGCTCCGGCAGGAGAACGCGCAGCAGATCGAAAACATCCGGCAGACGGTGGATGAAAAGCTGCAGCGAACGCTCGAGGAGAAGCTGACGCAGTCCTTCGGGCTGGTCAACGAGCAGCTGGAACAGGTGTACCGGGGGCTCGGAGAGATGCAGCAGGTCGCGCAGAACGTCGGAGACCTCAAGAAGATCCTGTCCAACGTCAAGACGCGCGGCATCCTGGGCGAGGTGCAGCTCGGGGCGATCCTTGAGCAGATCCTGTCGCCGGACCAGTACGTAGAGAACATCGCGACCCGCCCGGGGAGCGCCGACAGGGTCGAGTTCGCGGTCTGCCTGCCGGGAGACGGGCGGCCGGTCTATCTGCCGATCGACGCCAAATTCCCGGGCGATTCGTACAGCCGGCTGCTCGAAGCCTACGACGCCGGCGACAAGACGATGATCTCCGTGTACAAAAAGAAGCTCCTCAGCACCGTGGCCGCCGAGGCCAAGGACATCCACGACAAGTACATCGAAGTGCCGTACACCACGGATTTCGCGGTGCTGTTTCTGCCGTTTGAAGGCCTGTACGCCGAGGTCGTGCGGGACGGGATGATCGAGATGCTGCAGCGCCGGTACCGCGTCACGATCGCCGGGCCGACGACGATGGCGGCACTTCTGAACAGCCTGCAGATGGGCTTCAACACGCTGGCAATCGAGAAGCGCTCGCACGAGGTGTGGCAACTGCTCGAGGCGGTCCGGACGGAGTTCGACAACTTCGAGACGGTGCTCGCAAGCGCGCAGCAGCGGATCAACCAGGCCAACGACGATCTGGACAAGCTTGTGGGCGTCCGGACGCGCCAAATCAGGCGGAAGCTCCGCGGGGTGGCAGAGCTGGAGGGGTGAAGCCGGCGGTTTCAGGGAGCGCGATCGGGCGCTCCCTTTTTTCGTAGCCAAAGAGGTTGTTTTCTGCTACAATATTCTTATGATAAGAGGAAAACATCATAATCGGAAAGGATGTGATCAAATGGCAGTCTACAGATGCACGATCTGCGGTTATATCTACGATGAAGCAAAGGAGGGCAAGACCCTCGAGGAAGCCGGCAAATGTCCGCTGTGCCAGCAGCCGACGGATGTTTTTGAGCTGGTGGAAGCCGATCCGGCGGAAGCGCCGGCGAAGGAAAAGGCTGCGGAGCCGGCGCCGGCGAAGGGCAATCCGCTCGCCTATGATCCTGCGACCGTCCGCAGGGATCCGACGGACCGCTACATGGCGGAGATCCACGAGATGGCGGTCACCGGCGAATCGCTGCACGTGGCGATGTCCACCAAGATGCCGCTGCCGAAGTGGGAGGACATCCTGCTGCTCGGCGCGCAGCTCGATCCGCCGCCGCTCAACGACCACGACCCGGTCAACACCATCACGGTGATCGGCAAGAACGCGGCCAAGCCGATGCTGCTCGAGAACCCGGTCTACATCTCGCACATGTCGTTCGGCGCGCTCTCCAAAGAGACGAAGGTGGCGCTCGCCGAGGGTTCCGCCTTGGCGAAGACGGCGATGTGCAGCGGCGAGGGAGGGATCCTGCCGGAGGAGAAGGCCGCCGCGTTCAAATACATCTTTGAATACATTCCGAACAAATACAGCGTGACGGACGAAAACCTCCGGACCTCGGACGCGATCGAAATCAAGATCGGGCAGGGGACCAAGCCGGGGATGGGCGGCCACCTGCCGGGCTCCAAGGTGACGCCGGAGATCGCGAAGATCCGCGGCAAGAAGGTCGGCGAAGACGTCCAGAGCCCGAGCAAGTTCCCGGAGATCAACTCCAAAGAAGACCTCAAGGCGATGGTCGACATGCTCCGGGTGCGTTCCGGCGGACGGCCGATCGGCATCAAGATCGCTGCGGGCAACATCGAGCAGGACCTTGCGCACTGCGTCTACGCGGAGCCGGATTTCATCACCATCGACGGGCGCGGCGGGGCGACGGGCTCCAGCCCGTTCTTCCTGAGGGAATCGACCTCCGTCCCGACGATCTATGCGCTCGCGAGGGCCCGGAAATATCTGGATTCGGT
Organism: uncultured Mogibacterium sp.; assembly: GCA_964385855.1. Classification (GTDB taxonomy): domain Bacteria; phylum Bacillota; class Clostridia; order Peptostreptococcales; family Anaerovoracaceae; genus CAYLSR01. The sequence goes on along the minus strand of CAYLSR010000048.1, from coordinate 4,078 downwards.
CGGCGCGGACATCGACCTCGTCATTACCGGCGGACTCCGGGTCTCCGCGGATGCAGCCAAGGCCATCGCGATGGGCGCGGAAGCGGTCGCCGTGGCATCGGCGGGGCTGATCGCGGCGGGCTGCCAGCAGTACAGGATCTGCGGCAGCGGCGGCTGTCCGGTCGGGATCGCGACGCAGGATCCGGCGCTCCGCGCGCGGTTTGACGGAACGACGGCGGCTCAGCGCGTCGCAAACTATCTCAATGTGACGCTCGAAGAGCTCAAGACATTCGCCCGGATCAGCGGCGTCAGCGATATCCACGACCTCACCACGGATAACCTGATCACCACGAGCGAGGAAATCGCAAAATACACCGGGATCCGCCACGCGGGAGAGGCACGATGAAACGTCAGTATACCAGCATGCAGGAAGAGCTGGAGGCCCGCAAGGCCGCCGGCGAATTCGGGAATATGGCGGAGTACGACCGCCGGTACCGCAGAGATGATCCGTCCCGGTACCGCCGGATCGAAAACCTGAAGGCCGACATCCGGAACGCGGGAGAAAGCTCTTCGGCGAGAAAGACCGGACGGACGCCGCGTGCCCGGGTTTCCGGCGCGGAGGATCCGCTGGCAAAAAAGCTCGAACAGCTCGGACAGGCGGGACGATCCCGCCAACGCCTCCATGAGACGGTCGCCCGGAAGCGGCCGGCTAAGTCCCGGAATTCCGGCGGGATCGTCGTCCTGCTGACGACACTCATCATCTTCCTGGTCGCGATCGGCATCGGCCTCAGCATATTTCGCATGGTCCGGGATCACAACGCGTATTACGAGCCGAGCTATTATGATCCGGAAGAAGCAGTGGTGCTGGATGAAAATTCCTCCTACTACGACGCGATCGATTTCATCCTCGAAACGGCGGATTCCAACGTGGACGACGATACGCTCAACAAATGGGCGGAGAGCGAAGCCTATCAGGAGATCAGCGCGTTCATGGATGAAACAGGGAATTACGCCTACTGGCGGGTCTCCGGGGGAATGCTGTTCCTCAACGTGTGGTACGACAGGGCGGATCATGCGGGCGCGGAGGATGCGATCTTTGAGATGTACGAAAATGTCCGCGGAAGGATGGACGACCAGGGGATCGACGCACCGTGCGCATTGATCGTGACGGATTACGAGACGAACGAGGTGCTTCTGGTCTGCCTGGACGGCGAGATGTGGTTCGGACGGGACGAGTTCGCGTCGTACTGAAGACTGTATCGATAGAAGGAAAGGGACAGAGTCATGAAATACGCACTGATCAACGGGATCCTCCTCGACGGGACGAAGGACATGGAGCCCGTCCCGGGGCAGGTCATCCTGATCAACGGCAGCAGGATCGTGGACATCCGGCCGGCCGGTGTGTCGACCGACGGCTATGAGGTCATCGATCTGAACGGAGCTTATGTGATGCCGGGGCTGATCAACCTCCACGTGCACATTCCGGGCTCCGGAAAACCAAAGAAAAAACCGACGGACGCGGTCAAACTGGTCCGTCTGCTGACGAGCAACGCGCTGTTGAAGCGCATCTGTTACAACATGTGCGCGGGCTACACGCTGGCGGGACTTTGGAGCGGCGTGACGACGATCCGAAGCGTGGGCGGCGTCCAGGACATCGATTCCCGGCTGCGGGATGAGATCCTGGCGGGCAAGCGCGTCGGGCCGAGGATCCTGGCGGGCAACATGGCGGTCTCCGTGCCGGGCGGGCACATGGCGGGATCGCTGGCGTACGAGGCGCATTCCAAAGAGGAGGCGGTGGAATTCGTGCGCAAAATCGCGGCAGAAGGGCCGGATCTCATCAAGCTCATGATCACCGGCGGCGTCTTCGACGCGACGAAGAAAGGTGAGCCGGGCGAGCTCAAGATGCCGGCTGAGTATGTCAAAGCCGCCTGCGATGAGGCGCATCGCCTCGGACTGCCGGTCGCCGCCCACGTAGAGAGCCCGGAGGGCGTCAAGATCGCGCTCCAAAACGGTGTCGACACCATCGAGCACGGCGCGAAGCCGGACGAGGAGATCATCGCGCTCTTTAAAGAACGCGGCGCCGCCCACATCGCCACCATCTCGCCGACGCTGCCGTACGCGTTCTTCGACCTCGACCTCATCGGGATCGACGAGGTGACGCAGTACAACGGCAAGGTCGTCTTCGACGGGGTCATCGGCTGCGCCAAAGCCTGCCTGGAGGCCGGCGTGCCGGTCGGTCTCGGGACGGACACCGGCTGCCCGTACACCACGCATTACGACATGTGGCGTGAGCTGTGCTACTTCCACAAGTACTGCGGCGTCTCGAACGCGTTCGCGCTCTACAGCGCGACGCTCGGCAACGCGAAGATCGTCGGACTGGACAAGGAGATCGGCTCCCTTGCGCCGGGGAAATGCGCGGACATCATCACCTGCAAGGAAAACCCGCTCGAAGACCTCGAGGCGCTCCGGAACGTCAGCATGGTGATGGCCAGAGGCGAGATCGTGGACATCTCAAAGCTCAAAAAGTACCCGGCCTGCGACCGGGAGCTGGACAAGTTCCTGTGAGGAATGTAAAGTCTTTCGGGAACTCGAATGATCCACCCGATCGTCGTCAACTGGTTATAGAAACGGTGTGACCGGATCATCTCCGGACACATCGTTTTTCTTAAGAAAATCGTAATATTTATGATAGCTGTTTCTTAATTTTCCTGTTGTACGATATATACGATATAATTGAGAATTGAAAGGAGCCATTTATGGAGAGCATGATTCTGATCGTCGATGATGACAGGGAAATTGCTGAAGCGATCGCGTTTTACCTGCGGAGTGAGGGCTACGAGCCCGTAATAGCGCTTGATGGGATCGAAGCACTTAACCTCATGCGCAGCAAAAGCATCAGCCTCATCATAATGGATGTCATGATGCCGGGCCTTGACGGCATCCAGACAACCATGCGCATCAGAGAGGAACATAACATTCCGATCATCATGCTGTCGGCGAAGTCCGAAGACTACGACAAGATCACAGGCCTGAATGTCGGTGCGGATGATTACATGACGAAACCTTTCAATCCTCTGGAACTTATTGCAAGGGTCAAGTCTCAGCTCAGGAGATACAATAAACTGGGTAGTTCTGCGGAGGCAGGCAAAGCGAACGTGTTTCGAAGCGGCGGGCTGGAAATCGACGACAATGCCAAAACAGTGACCGTTGACGGAGAAGAAGTATCTCTGACACCGATCGAATATGGCATACTGACGTTTCTGACTTCGAGCGCTGGCAGAGTTTTCAGCATCGAGGAGATCTATGAAAACGTGTGGAAGGAAGAAGCATACGGAGCAGAGAACACAGTAGCTGTCCATATTCGCCGTATCCGTGAGAAAATCGAGATAGACCCTAAGAATCCGCGTTACCTCAAAGTAGTCTGGGGCATCGGATACAAAGTTGAAAAGTACTAGAGGTCAATTGAGATGAAAACGAAAACTTCGAGTAAAGGTCTGTATGCGCTGATCTATGTCCTTGCGACGATACTGGGAACTGCAACGGGTCTGGCCGGCGCTGCGACTGCCGGCGTAGCTCACATGGCAGACGCGGCACAGTTTTCCGAACAGGGATCAGAGCATGCCAGTATGTGGATCTCAGAATTCAGCGGGGACCATGTCCAGGCGGATTTTATCAGCAAAGGGATGACCTGTATCATCATTCTGGCGATCGCAACACTGATATCGGTAGTGGCACTGTGTGTTATGACGGGCCGCTTTCGCAGGGACTCAGGCGGCAAACCGGTTTTGAACCGGTTTGACAGATTGTGGAGCGAGATACAGATCATCGTGCTGATCTTTGCAAGTGTCGGTGCCATCGGCCTCGCATTCCCGCTTATGGAGATGACCGGCTGTGACAATCATTTTGGACTGATAGAACTGACCGGGATATACAGCCCGGTAATGAAGGAAGAATACTTTTTCGGAATACCGAACGATACGGTCTTCTGGTACTGCACACTGGGAATGGCGGCATGCATCTTTATTGCCATCGTCTGCTTTGTTTCTATCGTGAAGAAAATCAAAGCCGGTGAACTGATCAGAAAGTCACTTCTCGGAAG
>CAYLSR010000047.1:0-9070 GCA_964385855.1 uncultured Mogibacterium sp. | reverse complement strand
TGTCGTATTTCATGAGGTCCAGCGCGAGGACGTCCGCGCGGATATCCTTGACATAATTGTAGGCGACACACATGTCGTAGTCTTTGTAGGCATCCAGATAGCCGATCACGGCTTCCTCCGGCGTTGCCGCGCCGGTCGGCGGCTTGTAGCTGCGGTCGACGCTCAAGTAGACCAGCCAGGCGGCTGCGGCAACGATCGCGGCGACCAGGACGCCGATGAGGATGAGCAGCTTTTTCTTTTTTGCTGCCATAGCGGCACCTCCTTTAGTTGATCCGGGAAGGATCTTTTGTGAGATTTGTTCCTATTAAGTTTACCATAAACCGCAGGCGCGTTCAATGTGTTCCGGCGGCATGGATGCGGAAGGGCTCTGTTGCTTCATAAGCTGGCGAAGAGCCGAAACTCAGGAGCGGTTATCATAAACGATAACTCTCTCTTGCTTTATGTTATCATTTATGATAACATCAGAGCGGAGGGACGGACATGAGAAGAGAAGAGAGCGGATCGGAACTGAGAGCATCTGTCAGCAGGATGCTCGCCGCGGCTCGCACTATGGAGCAGGTGAGCCAGGAGGAGCTGGCAAACCGCGTCGGGACCCGGAAATCCAATATCTCGAGGATCGAGCGCGGCGCGCAGAACCTCACGGTGGACTACGTCGCGGCACTGTCGGAGGCGCTGGGGAAAGAGGCTGCTTTTGTGCTGCGGGAACCGGCGGTCGACTACGGGAAGGACACCTGCTACAGCCTGAAGCTGTTCGATGAAGAGCTTCTTCGGTTCCGGCTCATCCGCGGGCTGACGCTCCACGCGGAGGTCCTGTCGGTCTCGGAGGCGCGAAGGGACCTCCTGCCGATGGGGCTGGAGGTGTCGGAGGAGGGGATCCTCCGGTGGCTCCGGGAGCGGGTGATCCCGGCAAACCGCGATCTGGTCGGGCAGATCCTCGCAGGCCTCGGGCTGAACATCAACGATCTCAAGGGGATCATCGACGTCAGTATGGGGCTGTCGCTGAACGACAGCTACTGGGTGCCGCAGGTGGAGTTCGAGGGCCGTTTTGCGGAGTATGATCTTTACGAGAATGAATTCTCCGAGGCGCTTTCACTGATCGCCTATACCGGTGGACGATATGAGACCGGGGGATTCCGGACGTCTCCGGAGCTGACGACGGGCGGCGCGCTGCGCAAGGCCTGGCGGTTTTCGCGCGCAAAGGGCATCTGGCTCTACAAGGGCGGCAGTGAAGGCTTCGCGAACAGCGGGAATGAACCGTACTGCGAGTTCTACGCGTGTCAGGTCGCGGAGCGGATGGGGCTTCATGCGGTCCACTATGAGCTGGAGCGGTGGAAGGGGATCCTCGCGTCAAAATGCAGGCTCTTCACGGATCTTCACACGGCGTATGTCCCGATCGGAAGCGTCGTGCGGGAGGGCGGGATCGAGGCCTGCCTGGACTATTACCGAGCACTGGGAGATGACTTCTATCAGGAGCTGGTCAGCATGCTCGTCTTTGACGCGGTGATCGTGAACGAGGACCGGCACTTCGGCAATTTCGGCCTGCTCAGGGACAGCCATACAGGCGAGATCCTCTCGCCGGCACCGATCTTCGACAACGGCCTTTCGCTGCTCTGCTATGCGATGAAGGATGATTTCGCGGATCTGGACGCCTATATTCGGACGCGGACCAATCCGTACGGTCCGGGGCAGGATCACCTGTCGCTGTGCAGGAAGCTCATCGGTCCGAGGCAGAAGCGCGAGCTGAGGCGACTCATCGGATTCCGGTTTGCGGAGAGCGATGTCAGCAACCTCCCGACGTGGCGTCTGCGGGCGCTGGAGGAGATGATCCGGGATAGAGTGCGGATCTTGCTGGAGTACTGAGTAAATATTGGATTAAAGTTTGATAGCGCATACAATATATGGTAAAATAATACAGCTAAAAATCTGCCTTCGCCTCACTGTTTAAATGATCGGGATCCCGAATACGGATCACAGGTGCGTTCTACATGAGATCTGAACACTATCAGACACAATCGAATCACATGCTGACCGAGACGAAGGAGCGCGGCTTCTGGCAGGAGATCCTGCTGTATACGGTGCTCTTCGCGATCGGCGCGGCCTTCGTCTACTACTACTTCGTATTCTGCGGGCGGACGATGCTGATCAACGCGGACGTCGGGAACTTCGACGGCTTCGCGCAGACCTATCCGGCCTACGCCAAGATCAAACGGGCGATCGAGACCTGGATGAACGGCGGCGGGCTGGAGCGGTGGTCCTGGGACGTCGGGCTGGGCGCGAGCTTCTTTGACTTCTTCAAGGGCAAACTCGTCAATCCGCTGACCTATCTGATCACCGCCGCACCGCAGGAGAAGATGGACGTCGTCTATAACTACGTCACGATCTTTCGGGAATATCTGTGCGGCCTGACGTTCCTGTTCTTTGAACGGGAGGTCGGGCTCAAGCGGGAGCAGCGGGTCACCGGCGCGATCTGCTTCGCGTTCGCGGGCTGGCTGATCCGGTGCAGTCTGGATCAGGGGACGTTCACCAACGCGACGATCTTCTTCCCGCTGCTGGTCATGGGCGCGGACCGGATCCTCAAGAAGAAATCCCCGATGGTCTTCATCGTTTCGGTGTTCGGGCTGGTGGCGTCGGGCGTGCTCTGGGCGTACATCTCCGGCATCGTGATCATCTTCTACTATCTGTGCCGCTACCCGTATTACTACGGAAAGAACGGCGTTTTCGGCGTGCCGGAGCAGAAGGGCAAGGCGTTCGCCGCGAATTTCGGAAGTTTTATCCTTGCCGGGGTCATCGGCCTGATGATCTCGTTCCTGCTGCTGCAGTCCATGCTGTACTCCATTTCGCGGGCGATCACGGACAACGGGACGCAGGTCTACGACAACTTCTACACGCTCCGGGACTACCTCAAGTTGCCGGACGGCTTCTTCTACTACGATCCGGTGTTCACGCCGTACAGCATGCTGTACATCCCGGTGCTGATCATCCTGCTGCTGCCGCTGATCGTGCCGAGGATCCGCAGGAGCACGCCGGCCTTCCTGACGGTGTTCTTCTTCATCGCGAGCCTGTTCCCGATCACGGGGACGATCTTCAACGGCTTCAGCTACACGGTCGGCCGCTGGTTTTACGTGCTGACGTTCTTCGCGGTCTGGGCGGGGATCGAGTGCTACGACCGCGAGATCCTGAAGAAGCGCAGCAACCGGATCATCTGCGCGGTCTGGCTCCTGCTGCTGGGCGTCTGGATCGCGGCCGGCTACAAGGTACTGATCATCGACGTCAAATCCCTGTATTCGATGATCACCGGCGTCGCGTTCGGCCTGCTGATCCTCCTGATCATCGCGATCCGCGAGACGATTTATGATAAACCGGGCATCATGCGCAGCCTGGCCGGGCTTGCGATCATCTTCATCCTGCTCGGCGACGCGACGGGCGCGGTCAACTTCACGCTGTACCCGGGCCTGTCGGAGAACCTCGACCGCTATGAGAAGAAGGGCCACCTGGAGCAGACCTTCCAGACGACGACGGAGCGCATCATCGCGGAGGTCCAGGAGGAGGATACGACCTTCTACCGGAGCGACCGCGTCGATACGACCAGCGCGCGGCGCGTGGCGAGGATGGTCGGGAACGCAAACCAGTACTGGGGCAACCGGTCCATCTACGAGTACTCGTCGATGATCAACGGGTCGTGGCTGTACTTCAACAAGATGATGGGCAACAACGCCGGCTATTTTGACCGGACGATCAGCTATTCCAACGACAACCGGGCGGCGCTCGACTACCTGATGGGCGTCAAGTACTTCCTGGGCGACAATGCCGCGCTCGAGCCGGGCGCGACCGAGTACGCGCCGTACGGCTTCAGCTACTACGAGACGATCGACGGGGTCGACGTCCTGAAGAACGAGTACTGCATGGGCCTCGGCACGACGTTCGACCGGTACATCACGGAGTCCGAGCTCGAGACGTTCGCGCCGCTTGAGCGCGAGCAGGTCCTGATGCAGGCAGCGGTGGTACCTGATGACGCGGTCGAATCGCTCACGGGGGTGGAGCACGCTTCGCTCGATGACCTGCGGACGGACATGACGGTCTACGAGTGCGAGATCTGCAACCCGGAGAACGTCGAGCTGACCGGGACCGCTTCGGGCGGCTCGGAGGCGCTCGAGATCCTGCCTTCAGAAGCGCCGGGCGAGGAGCGCATCAGCTGCAGCGAGCCGGGCACGATCAAGGTGTACAGCCCGAAGGGGTACTTCGACCTGTATATCCCGAGGATCGAGAACTGCCAGGTCATCGTATCGTTTGATGAGCTCGTGCGGGACACCAACGACTTCGACGAGTTCCTCGACCTGCTGCACTATGAGGACGGCGTCACGGACAACGCGACCCGCAACGCCATCGACCGCAAGTCCTTCATCGATAACGAGCGGTACCGCGTCTACCTTAAGAAGGGCAACGTCCGCAAGGGCGTCCTCTGCGAGAAGGGCAAGCGGCAGGGCTTTAACGACGTGACGGACTTCAACATCAACATGGGCTATTACGAGAGCATCGAAGGCAAGATCCGCGTGGAGATGAGCCAGTACGGCAACTACTCGTTCGATTCGATAAAGGTTTACGCGATCCCGATGGACATCTACGAGGAGAACGCGCAGATCCTCGATGCGCGGAGCTATCAGATCGAAGACTTCGAGAACGAGAAGTTCACCGGCACCGTGGACGCGGAGAAGGATTCCATCCTGTACCTGTCCATTCTGGACGACAAGGGCTGGAAGATCTACATTGACGGCAAGAAGGCGGACAAGATCCACTCGGTGGATCTGGCGTTCACCGGCGCGGTGATCCCGGCGGGACACCATGAGGTCGTGGTCGAGTACAAGTATCCGGGGCTGAAGTCCGGGATCGCGGTGACGACGGCCGGCGTGGTGCTGCTGATCATCGTGATGGTGCGGCGCAGGAAGAACATAAAGGAGAGAAATTCATGAATTTCGTGCAGAAGGAATGGAAGAACGTCATGACCCTGTATTATCTGATCAAGCTGGATAAGCAGGTGCCGACGGACGACCGCAGGACCAAGGAGCGGCAGAACAGGAAGATCCACAAGCTGATGAAGCACGCCTACACGATCCCGTTCTACCGGGCGCGGTTTGATGCGAACGGACTGACGCCGGAGGATTTCCACTCGGCGGAGGACCTTGCGAAGTTCCCGGTCCTGACGCGGGCGGAGCTTCGTGAGTGGATGCAGGAGGAACAGCGGCAGCATCCGGAGCGGATGGACAGCTGGGAAATCTTCAAGACGAGCGGTTCGTCCGGGATTCCGCTGCAGTTCATGGTCACGCACCGCGAGGCGGCCTGCGTCAACGCGAACTGGATCCGCGTGCTGATGTTCGCCGGATACAAGCCGTTCACCGGCAAGATGCTGACGTTCCTGACGACGCACTCCAAGGTCGATCCGAAGAAGGGCGACTCCTGGGTGCAGAAGCTCGGGATCCTTCGGCGCAAGATCGTTCCGGAGCACCTGTACGTCGGTGAGGGCATGCGCGACCTGATCGAGCTCGTCAACGACTACAAGCCGGATCTGATTTGCTTCCGCAAGAACGTGCTGGTCCGCATGGCGGTCTACGCCAAGAACCACGACATGAAGATCTGGCAGCCGAAGGTCTACACGCCGGTCAGCGAGATGGTCGACGAGATCACGCGCAACCTCCTGCTCGAGACGTTCGGCGAGGGGCTGTTCGACGCGTACGGCTGCAACGAGACCGGGAGCTGCGCGGTCCGCCTGCCGGGCAAGGACACCTACTACATCTACAACGATACGCATGTGCTCAACCTCATCGACGACGAGGGCAACCTTGCGGACGAGGGGAAGGTCATCGCGACGACGCTCTTTAAGTATGATTTTCCGATCATCAACTACGAGGTCGGCGACCGCGCGACGTCCGAGAGCCACGAGGGCGTGCGCTACATCAAGCGCATCATGGGCCGCACCAACGACCTGGTCAAGCACGCGAACGGCACGGAGACTTCGGCGACCGAGCTCAGGAAGATCCCGAACGGCATCAGGGGGATTTCCCAGTTCCGCTACGTGCAGGAATCCATCGATGAGATCAGCATCCTGCTGGTCAAGGATCCGTATGATGAGAAGCACACGAAGGAAGATATCGAGGCGTTCTTCGCCAAGAAGGTCGAGGAGCTCTACGGATATCCGGAGTACAAGCTGAACTTCTGCTGGATGGAGGAGATCCCGCCGGACGAGAACGGCAAGATGCGCTGCTTCATCTGCAAGGTCAAATAACAGCGGGCAGATTGTACAAAAAAAGATACAAAAAGCTTTCTGAAAACGTTTACTTCCCCACAAATACAGGGAGCCGGGCATGTCGGGACGAAGCGCGTGCGTCACAGGACGCGGGAGCCAGCCTTGACAAGTCCCGGTTCTTTTGGTTAAATAAAGTATCTGTGATTCTAAGCGAATGGGATTGCCGGAGGCCGATGACTAAACTTTTTAAAGACCGTAAAAAGAAAATACTGGCGATCATCCTTGCGGAAGGGCTTGCGGTGGTTCTGATGCTGGGGCTCGTTCTGAGCTCCGTGGCAGCGGAGACGGAGGAAGAGGCAGAGCCGAGTCCGATCGGAGAACAGCTCACGACGGAACTCAACGTCAAGATGATTGAAGCCGATCTGGATGTCAGCAAGAATGCGGAGCCGGTGCTGGAAGTTGCGAAGGCCGAGAAGGAGCGTCAGGATAAGATCGACTACTTCCTGGACATCATGAACAGTCTGGGGCACCGATGTGCGAGCAACAACTTCAAGTACGGCAATGCCGGTAGCAAGAACACGTACTCGAGCGCGCTTCACTCCAACAAGCTGACGAACTGCGCGCGGTTCGTCTCCTGGGGCATGCAGGAGCTGGGCGTCCTGCCGTACGGCAAGACCTTCTGGCTGGATTCGGGGATCAACGGGAACGCGACCTCGATCATCAAGAATTCGAGCACGTTCGAGGTCTACTATCCGAAGACCAAGACCTCCAATGTCGACCTGCAGCCGGGCGACATCCTCGGCTACAAGCTCGGCGGCGGTCAGCACACGATGATCTACGCGGGCAGGGATGCGAACGGCAACCGCCGGTATTACTCGGCGGGCGGCGGTGACGTCTCGAGCAAGAGCTACGGGCCGAAGGTCATGAACTGGTACAACGGTAGGACGCTGCACGTGCTGATCCGGATCAACTGGGACAATGTGGAGCTCCCGGAAGGCTGGAACGACGAAGAATAAAAGACTAAAATATATGAGCCGGTGCAAGGGAAACCCTGCACCGGCTTTTGCGTAGGCTGAAATATCAGGGAGGTGGCTTTCGGTTATCGGATACCCAAAAGCGGGGCGCCGGATATCCGGGGACGTGTTTGCCCGGACCAGACTATTCGACCGTGATCTCGATCCGGTCGAGGGCTTCGTGGAGCTTCGCGACTGCCGCGTCCAGCGTCTCGCCGCGGGTCACGACGTGCCCGATGCGGTCCGGGCCGATCCGGTACTTGTTGACATGTGTGCCGACCGGATAGTCGAACTGGACTTCCACGATGTCCGCGTCCGGGACGTTGTGATCCGCCTGAGAGACGATCGTCCCGGCGGTGTCGCTCCGGAGCAGCATGCAGGCGACCGGGTTGGCCTCCTCGCTGGAGAAATCGACGCGTTCCCCGAGGGCGACGCGGATGATCTTTTCGTAATAATCCCAGCCGAAGTAGATCGAGGTCATCTCGGCGAGGCAGGTCGCGCCGGAGCGGCCGCCGAGCTCCAGGACGTAGGTCTGACCGTCCCGCAGGATGAAGTCCGCGTTGACCGCGCAGTTGTTCAGGCCCATGGCGCGGATCGCGCCGCGGAGCTGGACTTTGGCGTCCTCGATGACTTCCGGGGCGAGGTCGTACGGGGCGAAGTGCCCGATCGGCACGCCGGTATCCCCATGGAAGACGTAGTCGCCGTGCGGGAGGATGAATTCGACCTTGCCATCCTGCACGAAGGCCTGCGCGCCGAATTCCTCGCCCTCGATGAATTCCTCGACGAGGAAGTACTCGGAGTGCGTGAAGTTCGCGACGTTCTGACGGGCTTTTTCGAATTCCGATGGGGAATCCACCCGCATGATGCCGCGGCTGCCGGAGGAGTCGACGGATTTGAAGATCAGCGGGAACGCTAGACCGGTCAGCTTGTCCGCGTAGGCTTCGTCGGAGAACCAGATCTTGCGGAACTTCGCGGTCCGGACGCCGGCTTCCTCGTAGCAGGTCTTCATGAGCATCTTGTCGCAGGCGATCTGCGCGGCCTCGAACGAGAGGCCCGGCAGGCCGAGCGCGTCGCAGACCTTGCCGATCGTGATGACGGCGACGTCGGTGCCGGCGGTCACGATGCCGTCGATCTGCTCGTCGCGCGCGATGCGGAGGATGGCTTCGTAGTCGACGGTGTTTTCGTAGTAAACTTTATCTGCAATGGCAAATCCCGGATAGTTTCCCGGGATGCTGGTGACGATGGTGTGGATCCCGAACCTTTGTGCGGTCCGGATCAGCGGGACCTGATAGATGCCGGCGCCGAGGATCAGTAGTTTTTTCATGACAGAGGTTCTCCTTGTGATTCAGTTTGGTTCATTGCCGCTGCCGGTGCTTCGGAAGCGGGCGCCGCAGGGCTTGCGGCCTTGCTCTTGTCGTATGTGTAGACGTCACGGACGACGAACTGCGGGTAGTTGCTCATCCCGAGGAACATGCGCCCGATGTATTCTCCGATCAGCCCGAGCGAGAGCAGGATGATGCCGGAGAAGAAGAAGATCGCGCACATCAGGGAAGACCAGCCGACCGCGGTGGTCGGGATGACCAGCTTGCGGATCAGGACGACCAGCGCCGCGAGCAGGCCGCCGGCCGAGAGGATCAGCCCGAAGTAGCGGGCGATGCGGAGCGGTACGACCGAGTAGCCCATGATGTTGGACCAGAGCTGCAGGAGCTTCTTCATGGTGTAGTTGGAGGAGCCGTACGCGCGGTCAAAATGCTGGACCGGCACGCAGGCGATCTTGCGCGTGGTGCGCAGGATCAGGCCCTGCAGGTAGGTGTACTGC
>CAYLSR010000046.1:0-9176 GCA_964385855.1 uncultured Mogibacterium sp. | reverse complement strand
GTTTACGAAGGTGTTGCACTTACTTGACAATCTGCCCCGTCCCCCTGTCAGATTTCCGCGTTGAAGTCCGCTGCGACCTGCGAGTACAGCATCGCGCCGAGGATCAGGACATCTTCGTCCACGCAGTAATGGTTGGAGTGCTGCGCGTAAACGCAGCCCTTCGCTTCGTTGTAGATGCCCAGCTGCGCCAACGCACCCGGCACCTCCAGGAGGTACTTCGCGAAGTCCTCGCCACCCATGGTCGTCGCGCCCGGGATGACGTTCTCCGCCCCGAAGATCTTCGCGGCAGAAACCTTGTACTGCTCCGCCTTCTCCGGATCGTTGACGGTCGGCGGGGTCAGCTCACGGTTCTTGTACTCCAGCGTCGCGCGGCAGCTCGCCGCAGCGTCTCTGGTGCGGGCTTCAAGGATTCCCGGAAGCGCATTGTACAGATCCAGATCGAAGCAGCGAATCGTACCGTCCATGTGCGCGGTGTCCGGGATGATGTTGTAGGATGTGCCGGATTCGATCTTGCCGACCGTGATGACGACCGGCTGCACCGGTGCGATTTCACGGCTCGGGATCTTCTGAATGGCTTCGATGACCGCCGCGGAAGCGACGATCGGGTCGATGCAGTCCTGCGGTTGTGCGCCGTGGCCGCCCTTACCGGTGATGTCGATGGCGAATTTGTGCGCACCCGCCATCAGCGGACCGCCTGAGAGCCCGACCTTGCCGACCGGAACATCTGCCCAGACGTGAATGCCAAAGCAGGCGTCCACGCCGTCCAGCACGCCGTCCTCGAGCATGGCCGCCGCGCCGTGCGCGATCTCTTCCGAAGGCTGGAACGCCAGCTGCACGGTCCCGCACAGATCTTCACGGATGTCGTTTAAGATGTGCGCCGCCGTGAGGAGCATCGCCGCGTGGCAGTCGTGCCCGCAGGAGTGCATGACGCCGTCATTCAAGCTGGTGAATTCCACGCCGGATTCCTCCTGCATCGGCAATGCGTCGATGTCGCCGCGCAGCATGATCGTGCGGCCCGGCTTTGCGCCCTTGATGGTCGCCAGCGTACCGGTCTCCATCCCGCAGACTCTCCACGGAACACCGATCTTGTCGAGCTCCTCGCGGATCACCTTCGCGGTGTTGTACTCGTAGTCCGACAGCTCCGGGTGCTGGTGGAAATATCTTCTCATCTTGATAACGTAATCGGCATATTTTGCCGCAGCGGTCTGAATCGTCATGATTTCTGTTCCTCCTGAAAGATGGTGGTTTTACTGCGCGTTGTGATCCAGCGCGACCTGCGCGTAGATCATCGAAGAGTTGATCAGCGCGGATTCATCCACATCGAACTTGCCGTGGTGGTTTGCGTAGACCGCGTTGCAGGCCGGATTGCTGATCCCCATGAACATGAAGGCGCCCGGCGCGTAATCGGTGTAGATCGAGAAATCCTCGCCGCCCGTCGTCGGCTTGGTCTCCAGGAAGGCTTCCTCGCCCATGATCTTGATCGCGGAAGCCTTGGCCAGATCAGCCATCGCGGCGTCGTTGACCGTCGGCGGGAGCAGATCCCAGTGCTTCACGCTGACTTCGCAGCCCATCGCCTCGCCGGTGCCGATCGCGATGCGGTTGAAGACCTCTTCGATGTTGGCGTTGATCTCCTTGCTGTAGCAGCGGATCGTGCCGGTCAGCTTGGCCGAGCCGGCGACGACGTTCCAGCGGGTCCCCGCGAGGAATTCACCGATCGTCACGACGACCGGCTCCATCGGATCGTACGTGCGGCTGACGATCGACTGGAGGTTCTGCACGATGGCAGCGCCCGCGACGACCGCGTCGATGCAGTTGTGCGGCTGCGCGCCGTGGCCGCCCTTGCCGGTCACCTCGACCTCGAACTGGCGAACCGCCGCCATGCGGGCACCCGGCTGGCAGTTGAACGTCCCGACCGGAACGCCGCCCCAGACGTGGATGCCGAAGCAACCGTCCACGCCGTCCATCACGCCGTCCGCGCACATCCACTTCGCGCCGAGCGCGATCTCTTCCGCGGACTGGAACGCCAGCTTGACGGTCCCGCAGAGCTCGTCTTTCATCTCATTCAGGATCTTGGCCGCTACGATCAGCGTCGCCGTATGGCAATCGTGGCCGCAGGCATGCATGATCCCTTCATTCTTGCTCGCGAACGGCAGACCCGTCTCTTCCACGACGGTCAGCGCGTCCATGTCTGCACGCAGCATGACGGTCTTGCCCGGTTTCGCGCCTTTGATCGTCGCGAGGATGCCGTAGCCCTCGGTGCCGCAGTGCCTCCACTCGATGCCGGCCTTGGTCAGCTCCTCCTGGACGAGCTTGCTGGTCTCAACTTCCTTGCCGCTGACCTCCGGGTTCTCGTGGATTTTTCTCCTCAGTGCAATAACTTCTTCGCTGTATTTCGCAGCGACATCCTGAACTCTCATGTCAATCCTCCAAATAATCGATTGTGTCTTAAAATAGAAAGATTGCCGTGAACAGATGCGGACATCTCACGGCAATGTTCAGGGGCCATCTGTTAAGACGGCCCCGATTGTAAACTTGTTCTATAAGATTTGGATCTATTAGAGCATGTTGATGAAGATACCCGCAAGGATTACGGAAGTGATCGTAACGGTGACGAAACCGCCGGTGATCATGGACGGGAACATCTTGCTCATGAGGTAAGATCTCTCGTCAGCATCCGGAGTCATCGAGTTGCAGGTCGACTCGGTGATGATCGCGTCAAACGGGAAGCCGTACAGCGCGGTCAGACCGTTCGCGAATGCGATGTAGAACGACATCTTCAGAACCTTCGCGATAATGAAAGCGAAGATCGCCATACCGATAACGCCGATCACGATGAGGGCGATCATCGGTCCGATCATCGTAGTGAAGGTTGCCGGCGTAACGTTCTGCAGGCTGGTGAAGATAACGAATGTCAGCGTGAAGATCATCAGGCCGTACGAATTCGCTCTCGTCAGGATGTTGGTTTCGAGGAATCCGATGTGGCAGGTGATAACGCCGAGGAGCAGTGCCCATACAGCGCCGCTGAGCGGTGTGTGCTGTCCCAGCAGGAATGCGATCCAGGCGACGAAGGACAGCTTCATGAGCATGACGACGTTGGAATTCCACTTGTCCGGAATCTTCGGGAGAAGCTTCTTGACGTTGGAGTCGTCCGAAATAGCGAACATACCGACGGATCTCATCTGAGCCAGCTCTTCTTCCGTGAAGGACAGCTCACCGGATCTCCACTCCTTGAGCAGGTTGTCGCCGTACTTGTGCAGGCAGATCGCAGTCAGCGGGTAGCCGATGAAGCCCTGTACGCAGTAGATGATGGATGCGAATCCGGCGGCCAGCTCCAGGCCTTTCTCTGTCGCTGCCTGCGACATCAGGGATGTCGCCACGACACCACCTGTCAGAGGCGGCAGACCGGCGATGACCAGTTCTCTGTCGACGAAAATCGTCGCGATCAACATGCCGAAGGCGACCATGCCTACGAGCCCTGCCAGGCAGACGACTACGGTCTTCCACTGCTCGATCAGCTGTTTGATGCTGATGATCGTACCCATGTGGGTGATCAGCAGGAACATTCCTGTTGAGCCTGCCATTGCAAGGAAGCCTGTGTCTTCATACAGCGTCTTCGGGATGATGGTCCAGAAACCGACCATGACGAGGATCGCGGTAACGAATACCGACGGGATCCACGCTTTGGTAGCAGTGGTGACCCACTCACCGATGACGTATACGAGGCAGGCGATAAAGAATGCAAGCATAAAGTTATACATTTTTTTCTCCGTCCTTTCTCATAATAATATAACTGATAATTGATTTATATACAGACAGCCGCTCCTCTATCCCCTCCGAAACGTCTGTCCATATATCGATTGGATTGTGATTGAATCGTGAAGATTCTACCCGATTCGCACAACGCGTGTGATGGTTCTGTGAACTTTTATACGAATTCACTATACTACATTTAAATTCAGTTGACAAGAATAAAGATGTTTTTTGCTATTCAATTTAACTATACACGTTATGCCATATAATTATGCAGTCGCAGGGAACTATTTCGCCAGATACGCGAGCGCCGCGCCGCTCATCGCGGCCATGCCGTACGGCATCGCGTCCTCGCGGAAGGTGACCTTGCCGTTGTGCAGTGTGGCGACGCCGTTGATGTTGCCCGCGCAGAGGAACATCAGTACAGATGGCTTCCCGGTGACCGTGTTGTAGAAGCTGTAGTCCTCGCTGAAGCCCATCGGCTGCTTCATCATCTCGTACGGGAGGTTGCCGTCATAGGCCGCCGTGAGGATGTCGATCAGCTCGTCGTCGTTGATGCAGGCGTCGTAGCCCAGCATGATCTTTTCGTCGACCTTCGCCCCGGAGAGCGCTTCCGCGCCTCTGCAGATGTCGTGGACCTTCTGATGTACCACGGCTCTCGTCTCCGGCGTGTACGCGCGCACGGACCCTCCGAGCGAGCACTCTCCGCTGATGACGTTTCTGGCGACGCCACCGTTGATCATGTTCATCGTCATGATGCAGGTGTCGAGCGGGTCGACGTTTCTCGCCTGGATCTGGTTGAGGAGCACGTTGATCTGGCAGGCTACCAGGATCGCGTCGACCGCCTTGTGCGGCTGCGAACCGTGTCCGCCCAGACCGTGCACATCGATGATGATCTCGTCCGCCGAGGTCGTCACCGGCCCCTTGCGCAGCAGGATCCGGCCGATCCGGTCGTTTTCGGTCGGCGTGACGTGCATGCCGAAGAACGCATCAACATCGTCCAGCACGCCGGTCCCGATGACTTCCCGGGAGCCGCCCGGCATGATCTCCTCGCAGTGCTGGAAGATCAGCTTGACCGTCCCCGCAAACTCATCGCGCCGGTCGCACAGCAGTTTCGCGTTGCCGAGCATCATGGAAGCGTGCAGATCGTGACCGCAGGCGTGCATGATGCCCTGCCGCTCGCTGGCGAACGGAAGTCCGGTCTCCTCCTGGATCGGCAGCGCGTCGATGTCCGCCCTCAGCGCGACCGTCTTGCCCGGGCCCTTTCTCCCGCGGATGACTGCTACGGTCGACGTCAGCGTCGGGGTCAGGATCTCATCCACGCCGAAGGCTTCGAGCTTTGACCGCAGAAGCGACGCGGTCTTGGACTCCTGATGTCCGAGTTCCGGGAAGCGGTGGATTGCCCGTCTTACTTCGATGATCTCACCCATGATGTCACAGGCATTGTCCATCAACTTGTTCATAAACATCCCTCCTTCGTCAATAATTCCGTCCTCTATACTCACCGGTAGGCCGGATGCGCTGCCGGAGAATCGTCTACTGCTGATTGAGGTAGCCAATCGCGATGTTGCACATCCCCGTTATGCCGTACGGGATGACGCGCTCATTGAAGGTGCACTTCGCGTTGTGGAGCGGCGCGAAGCTCGTCGCGTGACCGGCCTTGATGATGAGGAACAGCCCCGGTTTACCGGTCATGTCCGAATAGGCGCCGAAGTCCTCGCTGAAGCTCATCGGCTCCGCCTGATCGATGACATAGTCCTCGCCCATCGTGTCGATGAGGCAGCGACGGGCGATATCGTGCAGTTCCTGATCGTTGTAGCACGGAGCGTAGCCCCGGACGTACTTGAGGTCGATCCGGCAGCCGGACAGCTCCTCGACGCCGCGGGCGATTTTGAAGCACTGCTCCTCGCAGACGTCCCGGACGGCGTTGGAGTACGCCCTCGGCACGCCGCCGAACGTCACCTCGTCCGGGATGACGTTGATCTTGTTGCCGCCGTGCACGTACGCGATCGGGAAGATGAATGTTTCCTTGCCGTCGATGTACCGCGCGTTGATCTGCTGCAGCAGGATGATCATCTGCGCCGCCGCGAGGACCGGATCTTTGAGCTTGTGCGGCTCCGAGCTGTGGCCGCCCTTGCCCTTGACCGTGACCATGCAGAGGTCGGACGAGCTCGTGATCGCGCCCGGCTTGAAGATGATCTTGCCGTAGTTGCCCGGGTCTTCGTCCGGGAAGACGTGCATCCCGATGATCGCGTTGACGTCGTCCATGACGCCCAGCGCGACGAGCTCCTTGGAGCCGCCCGGCTGTGTATCCTCACTGTGCTGGAAGATCAGCTTGACCGTCCCCGGGAATTCATCCCGCATCCCGCAGAGCAGTCTGGCGTTGCCGAGCATCATCGCGCAGTGGATGTCGTGTCCGCAGGCGTGCATCACGCCCTCGTATTCGCTGGCGAACGGCAGTCCCGTCTCCTCTTTGACCGGCAGCGCGTCGATGTCCGTGCGCAGCGCGATCGTCTTGCCCGGGCCCTTGTTCCCGTGGATCCAGGCGCAGACCGACGTCGGCGTCAGCTGCTCGACCCGGTCGACTCCGTACTCCTCCAGCTTTTCCTTGATCAGCGCAGCCGTCCGGAATTCCTTCGTTCCGAGTTCCGGATGCGCGTGGATGTCCCTTCGGTTGGCGAGCACGTCCCCGTTGTCGTACAGGTCCGCCGCTGCCTTAAAGACCTTGTCTTCCCAAATCTTGTCCATTGAAAAATCTCCCCTTCTTTCTCATTCTTCCCGTTGTCTCCCCTTGGCCGGGTCTCCCCGCCCTGTTTGTCTTTCCCCTTCAGCCTCCGCGCCTTCGGTTTCCCTGCCGAATTGGTACGAACAGCTATGAATAGTATATCCCCTTTCACCGCAAAAAGCAAGACACGGGATTTCATCTCCCGTGTCCGTATCCATTCCGCGTCTCTTCGCCTCCCTACAGCCCCAGCAGCGGCTGGTCGTACTGGAACAGGACGGCGTTGATCTTGTAGA
This sequence comes from uncultured Mogibacterium sp., assembly GCA_964385855.1. Lineage (GTDB taxonomy): Bacteria > Bacillota > Clostridia > Peptostreptococcales > Anaerovoracaceae > CAYLSR01. Next base: position 2,408 of record CAYLSR010000046.1, on the reverse strand, counting down.
TGTCGTATTCTTTGTGCTGGATGAAATACCGGACGATCAGGTCGGCCGTGCTGCTCGGGGAGAGCGCGTACTCCGCCCGGCCCAGCAGGTCCTCCGTCTGCTCCAGATCCAGCTGCAGCGCGACCGCCAGCGCCAGCGCGGTCTTTTTGGCCGGCCGGTAAGACGGGTTGCTGCGGATCTTGGAGAACAGCTGGCGGCTCATGTTGGCCTTCTTGTAGACCTCCGGATCGTCCAGCCCCCGCTCGTCGATCAGCTGGAACAGCTGGTCGCGGAAGGACTTCCCGACCTGCGAGAAATCCGGCATGCGCTCTGGCGCCGGCATGCTCGCGCTGTACATCGGCGACGGCTCCCGGACCGTCGCGTCGATCACCGGGAGTTCCTGCTCCGACGCGGGGCGCTCTTCCACCGCAAATCCATCGAATGAGAACAGTGCGTCGATCTCCGCCGGCTCTTCTGCCGCTCCGTAGACGGCTTCCTCCTCCCGGAGCGCCTCCGCTGGCTCCTGAAGCTCCCGGTGCTCCTGCTCCCTCCGGTCCTCTTTCTTCCGACGGCTGAAGAAGTTCCTCCTGCGCGGCCGTCCGGATGGTCTGCGGGCGTACTCCTCCTCGCGCGCCGCGCGGACCTGGTGCTCGTCGATGTAGCTTTCGATGTCCCGGAACAGCTTGCCGGACAGCTCGTACGACGTCCGGTCGAAGACGACGAGCCAGACCATCATCTCGCGGGACAGCAGGAACGCGCTGATCTCCTCAATTGCGATCTGCAGCGCCTCGTCCTTCGGGAAGCCGTAGCTGCCGGTCGCGAGGAGCGGGAACGCCACGCTCTCGCACTCGAGCTCGTCCGCGAGCCACAGGCTGCTCCGGTAGCAGTTCCGGAGGATGGTCCGCTCATCCCGGTTCCCGCCGCGCCACGGCGCGGAAACCGTGTGGATCACGTATTTCGCAGGCAAGTCAAACGCCGGGGTCCAGTCGCTGGTCCCCGGTTCGATCCGCCCAATCTGCCGCCTCGCCGCCAGCATCGCTTCTTCGCCCGCTGCGCGGTAGACCGCATGGTCAACGCCGGACCCGACGATCGGCTCCGGATTGGCCGTATTGACGATCGCGTCCGCCGCGATCGCCGTGATGTTGTTCCTTACGATCTGAAAAGGCATTTTTTACTCTATTTCTTCACCATCTTCATGCCGCTGATGGCTGCCATAATGCAGCAGAAGCACGCTGCGCATCCCCAGAATTTGTGGTCAAACGTGTTGAATCTCCTTTCCGCCTGCGCCGCCGGGTCCTCCGGCCGGCCGGGCTGTTTTGTTACAAGAAAGGGCTGCTCCGGCAGCCCTTCTGTTCTCCTTGCTTTTACAAAGACCGTGCTTTCCGTGCGGTACAGATTACTCGCCGATCTCCTCTTTGATCTCTTCCTTGATCTCCTCGGCCTTCTCGCCGGCTTCGTACTGCAGGATCTCCTTCTCCATCGTCGCCTTTTCCTTGAGTTCATCCGCCTTGTTCGCTGCGAAATCCTTCGCCTCGTCGGCCTTCTGCGACGCTTTGAGCTTGAGTTCCTCGAACGCGGCCTTCGCCTTGTCGTCCAGCTCAGCTTCCTTGATCTTCTTCATCGCCTTGTCGTAGACCTCTTCCGCCTTCTTCTGGACCTCGCCCTTGACTTCCGGGCTGTTGATCTTGTCCACCAGGCCGCCGACGATCTCAACGAACTTATCGTCGACCTCGGTCTTGTCCAGCGCTTCCTCTGCTTTTCTCAGCATCTCTTCAAACTTTTCAGCAAATGACATTTCGTTACTCCCTTTCTATCCATCTCCATGTTCAGCAACAGGTTACAATCTTCTACATCTACATTATAGCCGAATCACATTCAGATAACAAGAATGATTCTGCTATTCCGCTTTCTGCTTCTGCGTCCGCTTCCGCGTCGTGAGACCGGTCTTTTTCAGCACCTCCGCGACCGTGCCGACCGGGAGGATCTCGAGCTTTTCCTTCACCTCGTCCGCGACGTCCTTGAGGTCGTCCACGTTCTCCTTCGGGATGAAGACGTGTTTGATCCCGGCGCGCTGGGCCGCCATGAGCTTCTCCGGCAGACCGCCGATCGGCGTGACCACGCCGCGCAGGGAGACCTCGCCGGTCATCGCGAATTCCGGGCTGACCGCCTTGCCGAGGACAAGCGAGATGATTGCCGTCGTCAGCGTGATGCCTGCAGACGGACCGTCCTTCGGTACCGCGCCGGCCGGGATGTGGATGTGGAGATCGTTCTGCTCAAACAGCTCGGACTTCTCCGGGTGCATCGCCTTGACCAGACTGACCGCGATCTGGACGGATTCCTTCATGACGTCGCCCAGCTGCCCGGTCACGATGGTCTCCGTAAAAGAGGAAAAGCGGTCATTGGCCTGCCGGATATATTCGGTCATAACA
>CAYLSR010000045.1:7879-9240 GCA_964385855.1 uncultured Mogibacterium sp. | reverse complement strand
TCGAGGCACTCCTTGCTCGCGCAGCTCGTGACCTTGATGCCGGACGGCGTCTCATAACCCGGATCCGCAGCGCTGATCTTACGGAACTCCACCGGATCGATGCCCATCTGCTCCGAAGCATACTGCATGTGCAGATCGTGGCAGAAGTGGATCTGGCAGGAGGTATAGCCTCTCATCGCGCCGGCATGCGGGTTGTTGGTGTAGACACGCCGCGCCTCGATGTCGACGCTGTTCATCTTGTACGGCAGGCAGGCCCAGATCGTGGACTGCGCGCAGGCAGCGACACCGGTACCGCCGTAAGGTCCTCCATCGAGAATGTGGCGGGCTCTCTTGGCGAGCAGCTTACCGTCCGCAGCGTGCGCGGATTCGATATGAACGTAGATCGGGTGTCTCTGCGCGCAGTGCTGGAACACTTCCTCACGCGTGAGGACGAACCGGACCGGCCGGCTGGTGATCTCCGCCAGTTTGGCTGCGACGATGCCGAAGGAATAGGAATCCATTTTGCCGCCGAATCCGCCGCCGACAAGCGGTTTGATGATGCGGATCTTTTCCATCGGGACACCCATCGCGTGCGCGTACCAGTACTGGTCGACAAAGCACAGCTGTGTGGACATCCAGATCGTATAGACACCGTTCTCATAGACCGCCGTCGCGCCGTGCGGCTCGATCGCCGCGTGGACCATGCGGTGCGTGGAATAATCACGGGATACCGTGTAGGCAGCTTTGGCAAACTCCTCGTCGATGTCTGTCCCGCCCTTCCGGAAGGTCGCCATGCCGATGTTGTGACCGTGCGGCGCGCCGTTGACCCACGGGGCACCGTCTTCCATCGCCTCAAACGGATCGAAAACTGCCGGCAGATCTTCATACTCAACCTTGATCAGGTCGACGGCTTTCTGCGCAGTTTCTTCGTCGATCGCCGCAACCGCGGCGATATCGTCGCCGACCCTGCGGACCTTATCGGTCACCAGGACTTCCCTGTCCGCGAACTGCACCGCGAACTCCGCGTTTCCGAGCTTGCCCGGCCACTTGAAATCGTTGGCCGTGAGGATCGCCTTGACGCCCGGCAGCTTCTCCGCCTCACTGGTATCGATCGACAGGATCTTCGCGTGCGCTCTCGTCGAGCGGACCATCTTTGCCGTCAGCATATTCGGGAACACGAAGTCTCCGGCGTACTTGCCGCGCCCGGTGACCTTATCCTCCGCGTCGACGCGGACGTAGTTCTCACCGCCGGTCAGCCGGTAGAATTCCGGCTTCTTAAAGAATCTCTTATCACAGTCCTTATGCATCTCTATCCCTCCTTTACGATCTGCGCCATCTGTACCGCTGCCAGCCTGCTCTGCATAGGCTATCGCAGCAATCGA
>CAYLSR010000045.1:5893-7869 GCA_964385855.1 uncultured Mogibacterium sp. | reverse complement strand
GCCGTCTCCCGATTCCTCTCTATGGTGGTAGCATCCACGATCTTGGCATAGCCAGTGCAGCGGCACACTTTGCCTTCGATCGCCTCGCGGATCTCGAGTTCGGTCGGATTCGGATTCTTCTCGAGCAGGCACTTCGCCGAGATGATCATGCCCGGTGTGCAGTATCCGCACTGCAGCGCCCACTTGTCGATGAACTGCTGCTGGATCGGGTGCAGTTTGCCATCCTTCGCGACGCCTTCGATCGTGGTGATCTCATGGCCTTCGCATTCGACGACGAGCGTGCAGCAGGAGTTAACCGGGATGTCGTCCATCTGCACCGTGCAGGCGCCGCATTCTCCCTGCTCGCAGCCCTTCTTGGTTCCCGTAAGGCCCATCTTGTCCCGCAGGAAATCGAGCAGTGTCATATTGTCATTGACGACCGCGACAACCGGGTCGCCGTTGATGACCAGATTTACGATTCTCTTATCCATCTTCTTTCACCTCCTACATCTGCTCCAGGCACTTGCCGATCGCGCGCTTGGTAAACACCTTGACCATCGCCGCGCGGTACTCCTTGGAAGCGCGGATGTCCGTAATCGGCGCGCAGGATTCCATCGCAGCCTGAGCCGCAGCCTCGATCACATCATCGGTCAGTTCCTTGCCGATGAGGATCTCCTCTGCCTTCGGCGCGCGGATCGGAGTGATCGCCACCGCGCCGAGCGCGATTCTCGCGTCCGTGCAGATCCCGTCTTCTACCGTGATGATCGCCGCGACGCCGACGATCGCGAGATCCATCGCCTTGCGGACGGCGTGCTTGATATAGGCGGCCTTCTGATTGGCCTTGAGCGGTGGGAAGGTGATTGCGGTCACAAACTCACCCTGCTCGAGCGCGGTCTTCTTGAAGCCGGTGAAGAACTCCGCGCCCTTCACGACGCGGTCGCCTTCCGGGCCGTGGATGCTGATTGCCGCGTCCGAAGCCACGATGATCGGGCCGGAATCGCACGACGGGGAGGCGTTGCAGATGTTGCCCGCCATGGTGCCCTTCGCGCGGATCTGCGTGGAAGCGATGCTCTTCGCCGCCGTTGCGACCGCCGGGTTTTTGTCCCAGACGAGATCCGAGAATTCGATCTGCCGCAGCGTCGTCAGCGCGCCGATCTTCAGTCCCTGTTCCTCGTCATATTCGAGTTCACGCATGCCGTCGAGTCTCTTGAGATCGATGATGGTCTCCGGCACCGGCTGCACCGCGCCGTCCTTCATCGGGATGATCAGATCGGTTGCGCCTGCCATGACGCGGGCGGCAGATCCCTTCTCCTTGAGAATCGCCGACACCTGATCGAGGCTCTCCGGTGTCACGTAGTCAAAATGTGGTAAGATCATAGATTTCCTCCTTCTGCTGTCAAAAGCAGTATCTCTGTGCCGGGATCCCCGGCAGTCCTAACCAGTTGTTTACCCCTGATGGTGCTGCTGTTCCGGGACGCCGCAGATCTTCCGGGCCAGCCCCATGAACGGCGGGATCAGGAAGTACGACAGGATCCACGCGAGCACCGTGAACACCGGCCATACCTTCAGGAACGCCGGGCCCCAGGCGAACGTCGGCGCGCCGGCCATCTTGATGCCGATAAAGCTCATCGCGGCGCTCATCAGGAACGCGAACGGGATCGCGATGCAGCCGGTCATGATGACCTTGAACTTCGGGCTGCCCGGCTTCGCGTGCTTCATGCCGAGCGCGGCGCCCCACTTCGCGAGCGGCAGGCCCATCGAGATGATCATCTCGAGGATGAAACTGATCACGATGTCGATCAGCAGGCCCGGCCACTGGATACCGCCGGCGTTGATGATCTCCGCGATCGCCGACAGGATGACTGCCAGCAGCAGGTTGTACATGAGGTTCATGACGAGTTCGACTTTTTTCTCTGGATTCATTCTTTCCTTTCCTCCTTCCGGGAGCTTCGCAGAAGCGCTCCCGCACCATGTCCGCGGAAGCGCCCTGCGCCACC
>CAYLSR010000045.1:0-5883 GCA_964385855.1 uncultured Mogibacterium sp. | reverse complement strand
AACTGCGGCCGCTGCATGCCTGCGGCCCTGTAATTTCATGTTAAAGGATTCACAGGAAACTTGGAAGCGAACGGATGGAACGGGGTGTTCCTGTTTGGAAAGGAAGCGGGGCGGTACGATAAAAAGCGGGGCAGAAGGCTAGTGATCCAACCACTATAACGATGAGAAGAGCCCCGGACCGCCGGGGCTCTTCGCGTTGTGCAATTGCTGTTTGTTGCGGAATTGTTTTTTGCAGGTCCTATTTCCCCTTCTTCTCCTGCTCCCGCAGCAGTCTCCACAGGTTCTCCGGATCGATCGGGATCTGGTGCGGCCGCAGGCCGGTCGCCTGCGCAACCGCGTTGACGATCGCCGGAGCTACCGGAGCGGTACTGCCTTCGCCGCACTCTTTGGCACCGTACGGACCGACCTTATCCGGCACGCCGCAGAAGACCGACTGGATCTTCGGCATATCCATGGCGGTCGGGAAGCGATAGTCACGGAATCCCGGATTGGTGATCTTGCCGTTCACCTGTTTCTCGTCCTCCATGAGGGCAAAGCCGAGGCCCATCTGGACGGAGCCTTCAACCTGTCCCTCGACGGACTGTCTGTTGAGCGGACGGCCGCAGTCGTGCGCGAAGATGAAGTCATCGATATCGACGACGCCTGTCTCCTTGTCGACGTGAACTCTGCAGGCACCCGTCGAGAAACTGTACGCCGGCGCGTAATTGCCTTTGGTGAAGCCGTCGAATTCCTCGCCGAGATCGACGTGCGCGTAGGAACCGAATCCTACGATGCCCTTGCCTTCATGCATCTCTTCGTACGCCCAGCAGACGTCATTGAACGCCATCCCGACTTCCGGGTCGCACTCCTTGAAGACGCGCTGATTCTTCACGACGAGCTCGTCCGCGCTGACGCCGAGGCGCATCGCCGCGGTCTCTTTCAGGATTCTCGCCGCGTCCTGCGCAGCTCTCAGAGCGCCATTGGCGCACAGGAAGGTGCCGCGGCTTCCGAGTGTACCGGTGTCGAACGGATCGAGCGTGGTGTCCGCGACGGAGATCTTAACCATGTCCTGCGGCAGACCGAGCGCCTCCGCGACGACAACCTGCAAGACGGTATCGAGGCCCTGACCGATGTCATTGCCGCCCGAGTAAACCGTTGCGTAGCCGTTCCGGTTGATCCGGACCATGGAGAAGTTGGACGCGTTGGTCGGCTGCGTCAATACCGCGTAGCCGGTGCCGGAGATGAAGCCCGAGGACGAGAATCCGATGCCCTCGTTCTCCTCCAGATGATCCTTGCGCTCTTCCCACTTGATCATCTTTGCCGCTTCATCCAGAACTTCCTTCGCCGCGCAGCTCGTGACCTTGAGGCCGGACATCGTCTTGTAGCCCGGCTCTGCCAGATTGATCTTACGGAATTCGACCGGATCGATTCCGAGATCATACGCAGCTTCTTCCATATGGCAGTCACTCGCGAAGTGCACCTGGCAGGAGGTGTAACCTCTCATCGCGCCGCCGACCGTGGTGTTGGTGTAAACTCTCCACGCTTCCATGCGGAGATTCGGGATCTTGTACGGCAGGTTTTCCCAGAGGATGGAAAGCGCATTGGAAGGCTTGCCGGTTCCGCCGTAAGCGCCGCCGTTCAGATAGTGACGGCAGATCTTGCCGAGCAGGACGCCTTCCTTCGAGAAGGCGCTCTCGATCTCGATGGTGATCGGGTGACGGACACGGGTCGCCTCGAAGCACTCTTCTCTCGTGAGGACGATCTTGACCGGGCGTCCGGTCTTCTCCGCGAGCTTGCAGGCGCACGCTTCATGCGGGAACTGGTCGAGCTTGCCGCCGAAACCGCCGCCGACCTTTGGCTTGATCACGCGGACCTTGCCGACCGGCACGCCGAGCGATCTCGCAACCCAGTACTGTGCCAGATAGACGGACTGCGTCGAGGAGTACAGAGTGTACTCGCCGTTCTCGAACGTCGCGACCGCCGCGTGCGGCTCGATCGCGCTGTGCGCGATCCGCTGCGTCTGATAGACATGCTTATCCGTATAGGCTGCTTCCGCGAACGCTTTATCGACATCACCCTTCTCGATGACGTTGTACTGGTTGACGTTGATTTCACGCTCACGGATGCTGCCGTCCGCGTCGAACTGGACGCCGACATTCTCGTGAATCGCGACGGTGCCCGCCATCGCTTCCTGCGGCGTGAAATACGCTGGCAGTTCCTCGTACTCAACCTTGACGAGGTCGCACGCCTGCTGCGCGATCTTCTCCGAAACCGCAGCGATTGCCACGACCTCATCACCGATGTATCGGACCTTGTCCGAGCACAGCGGCCACTTGTCCGCCGTCGCCTCGTCGATTTCGACGCAGCCAAGGGTGTTGGCGTAGTCACCCGCCAGTGAGATCGCCTTGACGCCCGGCAGCTTCTCCGCTTCGCTGATGTCGATGGACAGGATCTTCGCGTGCGGATACGGGCTGCGAACGAACTTCGCGTAAAGCATTCCCGGGAACTTCAGATCTCCCGTGTACTGCGCGCGCCCGGTGACTTTCTCTTCTCCGTCGATCTTCGGATAATTCGTTCCGACGATGGAGAAATTTTCGGTTTCTTCAAATCTGTTGCCCATTATTCTACCTCCCTGAGAACCTTGGCGGCCTCGCCGATCGCTTCCACGATCTTGGCGTAACCTGTGCAGCGGCATAAATTGCCTTCGATCGCGACGCGGATCTCCTCTTCCGTCGGATCCGGGTTGACGGCCAGCAGCGCTGTCGCGGACATGATCATGCCCGGCGTGCAGTAACCGCACTGGAGCGCCCACTTCTCGATGAACTTCTTCTGGACGACAGACAGTTCGCCGCCCTGCGCGATTCCTTCAATCGTCGTCAGTTCATGGCCTTCCACCTCTGCCGCCAGTGCCATGCAGGAATTGATCGGTCTGCCGTCCAGCATCACGGTGCAGGCACCGCATTCGCCTTCCTCGCAGCCCTTCTTGGTTCCTGTCAGATTCAGGGTGTCCCGGATGAAATCAAGGAGAGACAGGTTGTCCTCGATCACGGCGTCCGTCGGTTCCCCGTTCAGCACGAAGCTGATGATTCTCTTATTCATTGCTCTCCCTCCTTAAAACCTTTCCTGTGCCAGCAGCACCGCGCGCTTGGTAAAGACGCGGACCATATCGTGACGGTATTCCGCAGATGCTCTTACGTCACTGATCGGGCTGCAGTCCTTCATGGCTTCCTGACCGGCGATCTCCGCGATCTCCGGTGTGATCTTGCGTCCGATGAGGACTGACTCCGCATGCGGCGCGCGCACGCAGCTCACCGCGACCGCCCCGAGCGCGATCTTCGCGTCCTGACAGACTCCTTCCGCGTCAACGGTCAGCTTCGCCGCGGCACCGACGATCGCGAGATCCATCGCCTTCCGGACCGTGTGCGCCTTGTATGCCGCTCTCTCATCCGCTTTCATCGGAGGGATGTGAACTGCCGTGACGATCTCGGCCGGCTTCAGCGCCAGTTTCTTAAATCCCTGATAGAATTCTCCGATCGGGATCGTCCGTACGCCTTCCGGTCCCTGCACGGTCAGCTCCGCACCGAGGACGAACAGCGACGGTACGGAATCCGCAGATGGTGACGCGTTGCAGACATTGCCGACGAGCGTCCCCTTGCTGCGGATCTGTGTCGAAGCAATCAGGTGCACCGCTTCCGCGAGCGCCGGGTATTCCTTCTTCACGACTTCCGAACGTTCCACGTCGATCAGCTTCGTCAGCGCGCCGATCGTGAGTCCCTGCTCCGGATCGAACTCCAGCTGGTCCATTCCCTGTACCGACTTGAGGTCGATCAGCACTTCCGGCTTGATCACTCCGTCCTTGATGAAGTTGATCAGGTCCGTTCCTCCGGCCATCAGTTTCGCCTTATCGCCATACTGCGCCAGGAGATTCACCGCCTCTTCAACCGTCGTCGGAGCAACGTACTTGAATTCAGGTAAAATCATCTTAACACCTCCTGAGAGTTTACCGCCTGAGCGTTCCGCTTCGCGGATACGCGTTATCTTCTTAACAATATGGTAATACTCCCGTGCGGAGATGGAAAGCGAAGGAAAGGAAAGCGTGTTTCCAATCCGGAAACACGCTTTCTATCCCTGTTCTTTCTTCTGTTGTCAGTTCGCAGCCGGCAGCTCCTCAGACGCGCAGAAGCGCTTCCCTCAGCGCTTCCCGGATCTCCTCAAACTCCGGTTTCTGCTTTTGTCTCCACGCAAGCAGCGTGAATGATTCGTCCGGGAAGACAAAGCTCCTCATCTCTCCGGTTCCCCACTCCTCCGTAATCGTCTCTCCGATGAAGATCCTGTCGTTCATCGACAGAGAGTATTTCAGAGACCGAACGGTACGGTATGTCGAGGTCAGGATCGGAATAAACCCGTGCGCGCCGCACAGTTCCGTAAGCCATTTGGAATATCCCGGGTGCATTAGCGGATCCAGTCCGACGAGCTCCTCCGTCATCAGGTCCGTCCAATCGATCGAATCCCTTTCATACAGCTGATTCGACCTTGGAACGAACGCTGCCACATGCGTCTTCTTGACACGCTCCCACGGGAGGAAGTGCTCCGCCAGATAAGAGATCTCCATCGCGCTGGAATAGACGATATCCAGCATTCCGACGTTCAGAAGTTCCACGAGCCGGTGCATGTCATGCTTCTCGACGACAACCTCGATGTCCGGATGCTTTTCCCGGAAGCGTAGGACGACCTCTCTTACCGCTTCATCAACGTATTCTGCGGAATCCACGATTCCGATCGCGAGCTTTCTCTGGTCTCCCCGTTCCAGATTGCGGGCGCGGAGGATACTGTTGTTGATTGATCCGAGCAGCAGTCTCCAGTCCTCAGCCAGCTGCAGCGCGGCAGCAGTCGGAACGAGCTCATTCGGTCCGCGGTCGAACAACGTGATCCCGAGTTCCTCTTCAAGCGCCGCGATGGTCTTGCTGACTGTCGAAGGCGTGTAATGGTAAAACTCCGCTGCTTTACGGAAATTCCGGTACTCCATCGCCTTCAGGAAGATGGCGACTTGCTGGGTGGACAGTTTCCAGATATGGTTCTCGTTCATACTATCTCCTTTGCGGAAGCTTTCCGGCATCTGGTTCCTCAACTCTATTCTATGCGGAACTCCCGGTGTATGGAAGCGATGAAACGGAACAGGATATTCCGGAATGGAATATCCTGTTATTCCTTTTATAATAAGACCATCAGGAGGAAATGCCCATGTTAGCTGATCAATACCCATGGCTTCTCGAGCCCGGTCTTCTGACCGTCATCATCCGGACGATCCTGGCTATACTCTGTGCCGGCGTCATCGGCTATGAACGCGACGTGCACGGCTCTTCCGCCGGCTTCCGCACGCACATCCTGGTCTGTCTCGGCGCTATGCTCGCGATGACGACCGGCCAGTTCGCGGCAATGCATTACACGGTGGACGCGACCCGTATCGGGGCGCAGGTCGTCTCCGGCATCGGTTTCCTCGGCGCCGGATCCATTATCGTCAAGAGAGAGAATCACATTTCAGGGCTGACGACCGCCGCGGGTCTCTGGGCGTCCGCCTGCATCGGACTCGCGATCGGTATCGGTTTCTATGAAGGAGCGATCGTGGGGGCCATCGCTGTATACTGTATCGAACATTTCCTGCTGAAGTATTCGAAGCGTCTGAAACAGCGGAGCCAGGAAGAGAAAGAAAAAGAGCAGGAGAAGGAACAGGAGAAATAGAATCTCGTTTATACAGCAGGCGCCGGTCGCCTGCTTTTGTATTGGTGAAAACTATGGGCAGCACTCCAGCGCCTTGCCCGGAACTTTGGAAACGTTGCCCTTGGGCAACAACCCGGCATCCCCCGCCCCGAAACCGCGTCAGAGGATATGCATCTCCGGCAGCTG
>CAYLSR010000044.1:0-9272 GCA_964385855.1 uncultured Mogibacterium sp. | reverse complement strand
GCTTTGCTGTTGTTTGTATTCCTTTTACACACCCGGGATCCCCTGCAGCCGTCGCACCGGGGTTTTATACGCTCGAGCCTGTCACCTATCTGACAGCTACGGCGGTAAAACTCGGAGCTCGCGGCAAGCGTGTTTTTACTATCTAAGTTAATTAGGCGCTTTTTTCGCCACACCGTCAAGACCGCAACGATCGAACAAATTTTTTAATGGATTCCTGCCAATCGATTAAAAACATTGAGTAGACATTGTGGGCTTGCCTATGGTATTATAGGCTTGCCGATAGGGAAAGCGGAACATCCTAGCCAACCGCCGACGCCTATCGGTCGGCAGCCCCTAGGGGCATAAGCCCGGCTAGCGACAACCCGGATAGCGTGCTAGGTAAGCTAGCCGGGCGTGAATCTTGACAACCGCATACAAGACCGGTCTGCCGGTCTGCCGTAGCGGATAATACAGAGGCTAGTAAGTCGACACCGTAAAGCATGTGAGTCAATGAGACAGAACAAACGCAATCGGCATAAGACACAAACGTTGCAAGTGCACAGCACCGCCGGGGAACAGGACGACTAGACAAGCGAAAACACATCAGCGACAGGGTGAAATGTCGCTGATAAAGCACACCGGCAGCGGTGTGTTTTACAAACGACATTTGCGGCTAACCTGAACCGCAAGAGTTACAAGGCAGCCGAAAAAATCGTTGTCAGGATCCACGAATCCGGTGACTTTTACAGCAAGGCATATGCGCTTGCATGGCTAGAGATCGCCCGGAATTTCACCGATGACGACAGGGTTGTTTTCATGGCATACACGAAATCGGTCAGGTTCTTTGCCGGGGAAGACATCCCGGAAAACATGGTTATCCGGTTCAGCATTTGGGACGACACCGCCCCGGAAGAAATCAAGATCGCCATGGATATGGGGTTGCCGGTTTACACGGCTGTCGACAAGTTCGATGACAGTATCACGGAAGACATGAGATGTCATTGTGAGAACTGTTCAGAATGTAACAAATGTTGGTCACGTGACAAGCGTAACGCATACATAGTGTGCGAAATCCACTAGGGGTTTCGCCGGAAGATATAACAAATGTTGACAGGGGCGGCACGAAAGCCGCCCCAGGAAGGGGGAAATCATGGAACTGAAATGTAAGTATACGGTGGAATGGTTTGACGGTGACAAGTGGGAGAAAGCTGACTTTCAAGACTACGGTAATGCGGTCGCACTTTACATGCTCATGGAACTTTTAGATACGGAAGTTTGGCTGAAAGACAATGAGTGCGACATGGGTTACCATCAAGGCTCATGGTATTAGAAAGAGGTGCTGAAATGAAGAACAAGAATCAGTTGACCGCCGATAGGCTCGATGCGATGGAACTGCCTAGATGGGTCAGGAACATCGTTGACATGACCGGGATAGACATCTTTGATGAGATGTTCGGTAGCTGTGAGACACCGGAAGATGTGGTTGAAGTCTGCAAGATCGGTGCAGAGTGGTACGCCGTACAGGAAGACCCGGAAGACCCATGGGATTATGGCACGTACGATTGGGAAGAGGCGATTGAGATGCTGAAAGCACAGGGACACGGCTTGATTGCCGTCATCATCAATGATGACTACTGCCTCGCCGAGTTAAAGATCGTCAAAGAAGAAATCATCGCAATCATCTAACAATAATCAAAGCTGACCTATCGGCTTGACGGGGAGAAAGTGAGAAAGTCATGAAAAAGAACAGCAAGAGCAATAAGAGAAAATCGAATAAGGATTTTGATGTTGTCCGAGATATCGTAGTTAAGAGAATCCTTGAAACCATGGAAGAGGGTCAAATCCCTTGGAATAAACCGTGGTTCGGCACAGGAAAGTGCTACGCTTACGTAAGTAAACGACCATACAACGCCTTGAACGAGATGATGCTTGACGAAGAAGGCGGTTATGTAACATCGAAACAGCTTCACGAACTCGGCGGTAAGATGAAAGACGGCATTGCATGGAAAGACAGGTGTAAAGCCGTTGTCGGATGCTTCAGGAAAACCTATGAAGTGAAAGACGTTAACGGTGATCCGATAATGAACGATAACGGAGAACCGCTGACAAAGACGTACTCACACCTGAAATACTGGTACGTGGTCAACGTAAAGTATACCACCCTGCCGGAAAAGAATATAAAGGGGTTCGCCCTTGGTGAGAACACGTCAGCGGAACAGGTCATCAAGGATTACCTGAACGAGTCAGGCGTTAAACTTCACAGACAGCGTGGTGACAGGGCATTTTACAGACCTGCAACCGACAGCGTGACCGTACCGCTTATCAGCCAGTTCAAAGACAGAGCTGAATATTACAGCACGGTATTCCATGAACTCGGTCACAGCACAGGTCACATGAGCAGAGAAAACAGATTCACGCCTGACAGTTACTTTGGTAACGAGCCTTATGCAAGAGAAGAACTTGTTGCAGAATTCACAGCGGCAATCATGAACAATATGCTTGCAATCAACTCGGTACGGAGCGACAGAAACAGCGCCGCTTATATCCAGTCATGGGCAAAGGCGATTAAGGACGATCCGAACATGTTCACCTATGCTTGCTTTAAGGCTGACAAGGCTGTATTAAGAATCCTGTGTGGGAAGAAGACCATTGCGGTAGAAGTTAGTGATGAGACGGCTGCATAGCCGTCTCTTGAGTTAAACGAGAGGAGAAAGAACCATGATATTAGCAGACTACGACAACGGACTGTTTTACGTCTATGAGGGATCGAACAACGGTCACCTGTACACATTTATCGGATACACGATTGAAGAAGACGGCAATTATAGAGGCTATTGTGAGAGCCGCCTGACACGCAATGAAATAAGGGCGTTGCACGACGGAAAGAAGTTTCTTAACAAACTGGACAGCCTTGAAAGTGCACTCAGATATGCCTTGGAAGAGCATGACATGTGCGAATATCGCAGGGTCAGCGATGAGCTTTTAGAACTTGAATATCTTGAGTAAGGGGGTGATACGGTGCTGTATTTCATGATCGTGTTCGCCCTGCACGAACTTGCCGGGCAGCTTGTTATCGGATGGAGAAAGGAGAAGTAACATGACGCTGAAAGAAAGATATGAACGTGTGGTAAGGGATCTGATTAAACTGTACATGGATGCAACGGATGCAATCATCTACATGAAAGTTGACGGATATGAGATTGCTGACCGCTATGAAACCCTTGAGTATGATGATGCCGGGGAGATGGTCAAGGACATCCTGTACAGTCTGATTGAACTGGAAAAGGACGGTGGTCTCGATGAATAAGGTGCTTGAGATCCTGCTGACCGCACTTGTAATGATCGCTTTGAGTTCCGCTGATTGGTTGGCGGAACTCATCTTTTGAGAAAGGAGATTTGAGATGAAAGCTGAAAGGTTTATCCGGGAGTACGCTGCCTACCAAATCAGGGAGCTTGAAGAGTGGGGCAAAGAAAGCCACATGGATTTTTCTGTACAGATAGAGCAAATCAGGAAAGTCGTGATGTATCGGGAAGCCGGTCTTGCCACGCCGAACGAATGCATCAGGATGATCAACAAGATTTGGTGACCGGCATGAAAGATTTCTACATGAGTTACAGGTACGCCGAACTTGCCTGTTATAAAGAGTTCGGCTGTGGCAGAGTCGTTCCCCTTGATACCGAGGGGAACGACCTGACCCCAAAGACAGAGCATGAGCGGTACGCCCTGTGGTTAAGAAAAGTCATCGACTTTGAGTGCGATGACGAGCAAGGAATACTGTACGTGGTTTTGAGATGAAAGGAGAAACGGAGATGAAATACAGAGTTGAGATTTCAGAGTGGGTCGACGGCAGCGGTTTTGAGTACACGACCATTATCGATAGCTTTGATGAAGAAACGACTGCTGAAGATTATATCGAGATGTGTGCAGATGGGCCTGAGGGAATCATACTCCCGGTAAGAGGTGATGACCTGTTAATTGATATCATCGACAACGAGACCAACGAAATCGTATCGGAAGCATGGGTTGGTGACAGCTACCGGAAGTGGTACGGCGAAAACTGGAACGAGCGTTAGAAAGGAGAATGGAAATGTTTGAAGTAACAATGAGACTGGACGTATCCACAAAGCAGGATGCGGAGCGCATGGTCTACTCCATGCAGGATGTACTGAACATCCATTCCTGCACTATTGAAAAAGAGAAAGAACCGGAAGTGATGACCCTGAATGAATACAAGAATGCCTTCATTCGCCGTCACAGCAAGTCGGACTGGACGGTCAAGACCGGGGGTCTTGATGAGAACGGCAAATATGTAAAGACTTATGTCTTTGAAGACGGTGCAGAACTGACTGAAGTCAGCGACTACGTCTATGAGGAGCATATCTCGGAGATATGCACACATGGTGTCACGGCAAGATTCCTTAATGTCGTTCACCTCTTCCGGGTGGAATGTTGGAACACGGATGACAGCAGGTCGGTGTTCTTCTATGAACTTGTGTGAGAAAGGAGTTGATACCATAATCAGAACCTGTACACGCTGTTGCTGTATGTACTGCATGCACAGACAGCAGCTTGTTTTCGTAGATGTAGAGGACTTCGCCCTTGACGGAGTCCTCTACTGCGAGAACAGCGGTAAGTTCGTCATCGATGAAGAGACCCTGCACAAGTGCGAGTCATTCGTCGCTGACGATGCGATCCTGTAAGGGTCTTACCGCTTGCCGGGGGATTGTCGGTCACCCACGTAACTCAGCGGTTCGCCGCAGACCGACACGGCTTTATCTGTAATAACTAAAAGGAGCATGAAATGAAGTACTTTAGAATCAGCAAGCTGACTTCCGAAAAGGAAGAAATCAGCTACGAAAAAGCGTATGAAACCATCTCATTGAATTACTATGAGAACGTGTGCACGTTTGACGAGATGCTTTCAAGTCCCGGCATTTACCCTTGCCGCTATTGCGATATTGAAGTTGAAGAAATCGATTGAATCTGAATCGGATACCCTGTATAATGAAAGGCGGTGAGAGCGAGGTGATAAACATGACTTCTGAAGCGCAAAAGAGGGCAAATATAAAGTACAGAAGCAAGACATACAAAATGCTGAACATTAAATTACGTTTGACTGAAGATTCGGAAATAATTGAGTCAATGGAAAACGCACAGGCGTTAGGTATCAGCTATCGTGATTGGCTTTGCGCATTGTACGAAGCGTACAAGGCACAGCAGGACAAGCAAGGATAGTCTAGGATAATTACCGGGGGAGCGCATGCTCCCCCATCTTTTTTTGTGCCTAAAAAGCTACGTGGGATACGGTCAGGTCTGCATCGACGGATATGATCTGACCGCTCCCGAAGACCGCAGCCCATATCACGCCGTCTTCCGTCAGGGCATCATGATACACCCTGTGGTACAGCGTTCCATCTGTGGAAAACGGCTCTCCGTATGGCACATCTCTTGCCGGGATCTTCTCTTCCCTCATGTTCATCACCCCTTTACATCATAGCATAAAAAAAGCGGACACGGTCGGTGTTCGCTGAATAATCATGATATCGGGTACAGGGGATGCCCCCTTTCTTTAGTTGGTTTTTGTATAAGGATTATGTTTGGTGACCGTGCCCACTTTCTTACAATGGCGATACGACTTTGGCAAAGTCTATGAGACCCTGCTTGACGGTCTTCTTAAGGTCTGCCGCCCTGACACCCATCTGCAAAGCCGCTTCGTTTATCCCTAGCTGCTGACAGTAGCATAGTTCAAGAGCCTGTCTCTGCTCTTCCGGGATAACGTCGAATCCCAGAACTACTAGATCGCAGTATGTTTGGTACTCCTGCATCTTGCATCTGATCTGTGCGAGTCTCCTCTCTAGCATCGCCCTGTCCGTATCGACAAGTGGATTCTTTATCTCGTTCTTCGTATCCCTCTCCATAAGCTGCAAGCTGACTACGGCATTTTGGTTCTGTTTGTAGTCCATCAGCAGACCTATCACATCGAACTTCCAGTATTTCATTTTATCAGCACTCCTGTGTGGTGGCTAACAACCCTCTATTCGGGCAAATTTTGACCGCTGTGGGATTTTTCTGTCCTTGTCGGGTATCTGACCACCCTTTAAAATAAAGTCGCTTAAATCGCAAAATACGGCTTTTCGGTTAGAGGCCTCTTACAGAGTCAGCTTTATCGGCGATACTTTCGCAAGCGTCTTCTCTGCTTTCACCCTGCCCCACTCGTGACCGTGTTCGTTGAACGCCCTTTCCTGTGCTTCCAATTTGGCGATCATGTCACTCATGGTCTCTTTCGTCTCCTTATCCTTTTCTACCGCACGGAGCATCCGAACACGCTTCATGTACTCCCTTTTCTTCTGCTTCCGCTCTTCCTCTTTGTCCTTGTGTTCTTCCCTGTGCTTCCGTCCTGCATCTCTGTTGCGTTTCAGCTTGCACTCTTCGTTCTTGCAGAAATACTGTGTTGCCGTGACCGGTCGGAACTCTGCTCCACATGCCTTGCATCGGCGCATCGGGAGCGGCTCTTTCACTTTCTTTTTCCGTGCGGTCTCTTCCGGGATGATGACCATATCTTCATCTATCCACTCCATGACATCAATCGTCGCTGCGTTCATAGACATCTTCGTCAAAACCCACCTCTTTCTGAAGCCTCTCTATCAGCTTGACCGGATCCCTGCCGTCGCTGAACATCATGAACGGTCTGCCCAACATGTAGAATTCAAGGTCATCTTTCTGTTTCCACAGAGAGTACGGCGGCTCTTCCTCTACATCTGCATCCGTCTTGTCGTACACTTTCATCAGTCTGCGCAGACATGACCTGTAGTCCTTGCAGACCTGCGTGTAGACAGCTTCGATGAGGACGTGCATCAGACCTTGGTCATCGAGATAGAACCTGCACTTCTCCTTGTCCTGTCTGCGCCCCTCTTCCCGGCACTCGTCGCAGTACACTTCCTTGTACGAATACGGCATCAATTTCCCACACAACATGCACTTCTGTGTGTTCGGACTGTCGCTCCGCATCTTCCGGGTATCCAAGGTTTCGTACCACTCGCTGTAGGACAGACCTGTGATGCAGTCAATACCGCTGTAGACATATTCGCAAGATTTTGGGAAGTTACTGCGCCGTGATCCGACTGATGCTCTTGCCATCGAGTGACCTGTCACGGAGCACTTGTATCTTTCTTCTTCCCCCTCTTCCCTTGAACAGTGACTGCACCATCTGCATAACTTACGTGTCTTGACTTCCGCTTCCATCTTCCTCTGCCTCTCTCAGTCTCTTCATATCGGCAGGTCATCCCACCATCTGTCGCACACCTCTGCAAGGGAACGGAGACAGTTCTCACACAGACCGACTGGTCTGTTGACCCATATGCCGTCTTCATGGTCATAGGGTATCTCGACCCAATACAGCATCTTCTCTGCTTCGCAGCGGTCACACTTCGACCGTGCGCTCTGCCATGTTATCTGTTCCATCGCTGACCCTCACGAATGGTGCACGGTATAATACCACTTGCCGTTGTACTCAACCTCTTTGTACCCGACGCAATAGTTGTCCATCCTGTTGACAAGCCACCATGCATCTTCTTTCGGCTCTGACCATCCTTCCTCGATGTCATCAACCAACCGCACATCGCTCTCAAAACAGACGTCCCAATCATCAAGGTCGAAGCCGGCTTCCCACAGTTCATCGTCTGTCAGACCTGTCCATTTTCTTATATCTTCCCTCTTGTCAGTCATTCGTAGATTAATCATTCGCTACCCCTTTCCGTCTGCTCTTCGAGGACTTCGGCTATCCATTTTCCGTAATCGTCTAATGCGCATTGAGCAGTAAAGCTGATTTGCTTCACGCTATGCTCAAACCTTCCGTAACCCGATGCAATAGCAAATTGTAACCCGTCTAAACACCAATTAGTCACATCTATCAGCGTTTTAAGATTGTCAAGTCTGCGTTCATCCTCGTTTGTTTCACCTACGGCTTCGACTTTGCCAATTAGCATATCGAGAAGTTTTATGATCTCATTCGTTTCAAACTTTCTTGTCATTCGCTACTCCTTTCCGTCTGCGGAGTATC
The DNA here is from genome assembly GCA_964385855.1 of uncultured Mogibacterium sp. Classification (GTDB taxonomy): domain Bacteria; phylum Bacillota; class Clostridia; order Peptostreptococcales; family Anaerovoracaceae; genus CAYLSR01. The sequence continues at coordinate 1,233 of CAYLSR010000044.1, read as the reverse complement.
GTAGTAATCTTTATTCTTCCTTACGCAATTCGCACAAGGAAATTCTGTGTCATACGAACCGACAAACCTGCACCCTGTACAATCTGTTCGCAATGTGCTTTTAGAAATATCCGTCTGCGGAGAATCGGCTGTTCTTGGCTTTTCTCCGAATCCATAGCCAAGGTCTTTTAGCTGTTGGATGGCAACATCTCTCTCCCATTTCAGCTGTTCGATGAGTTCTGTATGTTGTTCGCTATCGTCTGTCAGTTTCTCGTTAAGCATCTTGATATGCTCCGCTTGTCCGTCCACTTTCCTCTGCAAGTCTCCCATATGGCTGACCATGCCCTCTATCAGACGTCCGATGTCTATGAGTTCATAAGCGAGAAGTTGGCACTGTCTCGCATCTTCGGCACACTCGGTTAATTCCTTCGTCCGTCTGCGTAGTGTTGGGTTTTTTACACTCATTTCTCGCTCCTTTCAGTCTGCGGAGTATCGGCTGTATCCGTCATCGACTTAATCTTGTGTTGTAAGCCATATTTCTCTGCGGTCAGCATTCCGTAGGTGTATTCCATTAATTCGTTCAAAGCATCTCGTCTGCCTTGCTCATAGGCTTCTTGCAAGTCTTTACCTATGTCCATCACTCATCGTCTTCTCCTTTCATCCTTTGCCTTCTTTGCCTTGAACCACTTGAACCACTCACGCAGTTCTTTTGGTGAGTAATACCTTCCGAGAAGAAGGGTATACTTTTTTCGAACTCTTTTCTTTCTGCCGAGCCACCAACTATACGGTCTCATCGTCTGCTCCTTTCATGTGCGCTCCGCAATTAGGGCAAAAGTTGTACTCAATGTACTCCTCGATACTCCAACCGCATTCTTTGCATTTCGTTATTCCGCAGTCGCTCTCGTATTTCCACTCGCTTACCGTCACAAGCACTTTCTCGTATTTCTCCGGCAACCTCTCCGAGCATGGTATCCAGCGCGTGATGGTCGGTGCGCGCTTTACATCATTGATAGCCCCATAAGCAAACATCTGCGCAATCGGGTCTTTCATCTGTTCGGCATCTGCTTTCATTTGAGCAATCAGCGCATCTGCATCAATTAGTCTCATCTGTACTCTCCTATCACTACCTCTGCCCTCGGCTCATCGCTGTAGCACGTTCGTATCTCTGCAGCCAGCTGGAAGAGTTCATCGAACAGGAGAACCAGGCTTTCTACAAACAGATGTATTCCGACGAAGGATTTATTCCGGAGGAAG
>CAYLSR010000043.1:7801-9296 GCA_964385855.1 uncultured Mogibacterium sp. | reverse complement strand
GCGTTTTTCCATTTTCAGCAGCCAGTTCTGCTTGCGCCGGTCAATCGCGATCGTCATCGGATCCCGAATCTCCTGATACGCCTGCGGGAGCGACTGAAGAATTTCCGGCAGATCAAACGGGTCGTATGTCCGGAGAAACTGTTCGAGCGCAGCCTGATTCCGTTCCAGCTTCTTCAGACATGCGTCGCAAAGTGCAGCTTTGGAAATCCCGTCCACCAGATCCATATGATTCCGGCCCAGATAAATATTCTTCTTGCTCGACCCATCTTCCGCTGCCTGCAACCCTTGCAAGACGGAAGGATCAGGAGTGATGCTGCCGTCTTTCCCTGCAGACCGAGCTAGCAAGCTGTATCGCGGTAATTGCTTGCGGTTGTCAACGCAGAGCCGGTATCCGGAGTACGCCTTCAGCTCTTCCGCCCGCGTTGCAAAAGCAGCCCGGAGCCCGGCGACTCGGTCGTATTCGTCCTGCGCACTTCTCAAAATATAATTCAAACGGCATACCTCCCTCGACTGATGATTAGTAGGATTATTACACGCCCCAATGCCGAAAACAAGGGCAAGTTTTCGTGAATTTTCGCCATTTTTCGCCATACACGGTGTTCGCAGTTTTTCGCCGCGGAACCCTGAAATCTGAGTCGATCCGGATGCTCGGTCAGAACCTCCATATCGCTCGGTTAAACCGCACGAAACCCGGATTCCGACCGACTGCAGGCCGTCCGCGTCGGTCAAAACCTCCGTATCGCTCGGTCAAACCGTACAAAACCCTGATTCCGACCGACCACAGGCCGCCCGCGTCGGTCAGAACCTCCGTATCGCTCGGTCAAACCGCACAAAACCCGGATTCCGACCGACCACAGGCCGCCCGCGTCGGTCAGAACATCCGTATCGCTCGGTCAAACCGCACAAAACCCGGATTCCGACCGACCACAGGCCGCCCGCGTCGGTCAGAACCTCCATATCGCTCGGTTAAACCGCACAAAACCCGGATTCCGACCGACTGCAGGCCGCCCGCGTCGGTCAGAACATCCGTATCGCTCGGTCAAACCGCACGAAACCCGGATTCCGACCGACTACTGCCCACAGACTGAGCCTGATTCATCGCGTTTATCCCGCATGAACCCCATCCCCGCAACACCGCGCCTGAACTCCACCCCGCAAATTCACAAAAAACATAAAAAAAACTGAACCTTTTTCTCCGCCGTCGAAGTCTTACAGATAGAAACAGAGCGCAAGCAAGGGACGGAAGCACAACCGGCCGGCCGCGAGACGGAGGGCAAGGTGGCAGAAACCGCTCCGGCTCCGGCTCCTGCAAAGGCAACCCGAAAAAAGTTCAAAAAAATATAAAAAAACTGAACCTTTTTCCCGGGCCGCGAAGTCTTACAAGTAGAAAGCAAAAACACAGAAGTTTTAAGAAGGGGAGAGAATCATGAAACAGAGAGCAGTTAAGATCCTCGCGCTGGCAATGGCGTTCACGATGATCCTGCAGTACACGTTC
>CAYLSR010000043.1:0-7791 GCA_964385855.1 uncultured Mogibacterium sp. | reverse complement strand
ATGTCTATGCGGAAGAATTCAGCGTTGAAGAGGTGCAGGAAGAAAAGGCTGCTCCGGCCGCCATCGAAAAAGAAGAGGCCAAGACTGTTCAGAAGGTCGAGGCTCCGGCCGCGGTAAGCGCGCCGGCAGAGGCGGAACCGGCGAAGGAACCGGCAGCGACAGAGGCGGAGCCTCGGGCGCCGGCGACGGAAGAAGCGAATACGGAAGATGAGAAGACTGAGGCCGCTCCGGAAGCGGCTGAGACCGAAAACACTGCCGAACAGGCTGTGAACGGAACCGAAGCTGCGACCGAAGTCGCGACTGAAGCCGCGGCGGAAGAGAAGCAGGAGCAGGCTTCCGTGAAGGTCGGGCAGGAGAAAGCCCTGGCGGTGGAAGTCTCCGGAAGCACCACGGTCAACGCGGCGAAGACCGCGGAAGACGGAAAGCTGACCGTGCACGGAGTCGGAATCCTGAAGGTCCAGAACCAGCAGCAGGGAGTGCCGCCGTTCACCTACGAAACGGTCCTCACCCAGACGCAGAGCAAGGCAGCGAACGGTTTCCTGAACCTGTTCTCCGGAAACAGTAGATTCGACTACTTCGGAGTGACCTACACGCCGCTCAAGGAGCTGGTCCTCTCCGACGGAACGAACGAGCCGGTCTTCCGCGACAGCGTGGATCCGAGCGAATCGGTCTCCAGAGTCGCCAACAAGAACGGTCTGGTCACCGTCACCTTCAAGGACGGCCACACGGAAACCTTCGAAGACACTTATGACATCTATCTGTCCCCTGTATATTCGCAGACGCAGAACTGGCTCCTCGACTACCAGTACATCGACAACATCTCGACCGGTTCCGGTTCCTGGAGCAATCTGAACGCGATCATGGAGTTCAAGCACACCTTCAGCAACCCTGAAGAGAAGAGCCCGAACCTCACCAAAGATCTGTATCAGTTCGTGAAGTGGCAGAACGACGAGACCGGCGAAGTCTGGCTCGACCAGAACGATCCGGATTCCCCGAGCGAAGCCGTATACGACGGCAGGGGAATGAAGAAGGGCGACAGAACCTACGTCGAGATCTTCGCTTACTGGCAGCCGTCCGTAACGGTCAACTTCCACAAGTTCGCCAACGAACTCACGGAATCCATCGTGAGATTCGAAGACATCGAACTCAGCGAAGTCACCGTCAGCACCGAAGATGAGAATGTCACCTTCGACGGATGGTACGATGAAGAAGGAACGAAGCTCGAAGAGACCACTGTCTTCGAAGCTCCGGAAATCACCAAAGAGAAAGTCGACCGCACCATCTACAACGTGTTCGCCCGGTTCGTGACCAGCAAGTCGGTCAGCAAGGTCTGGGACGACGCGGACAACCAGGACGGCATCCGTCCGGACACCGTACAGGTGCAGCTCTTCGCGAACGGCGAAGCCAGCGGCGAGCCGGTCACCCTGAGCGCGGAAGACGGCTGGAAGTACGATTTCACCGATCTGACGGCTTACGACGCGGACGGCAACCTGATCCGCTACACGGTACAGGAAGTCGGCACCGCGGAAGGATACGAAGCAGCAGTTGAAGACGGCACCACCGCCGTGATCACCAACAGCCACACGCCGGAGACCATCGAGATCAGCGTCAGCAAGACCTGGAACGACGGCAACAACGCGGACGGCATCCGCCCGGGTTCGGTCACCGTGAGACTCTTCGCGGACGGCAATGACACCGGCAGCACCGCCACCCTGAACGGAGCGAACAGATGGAACTACGTGTTCAGCGGTCTCGCGAAGTACGCGGCAGGCACTGAGATCGTCTACACCATCGCGGAAGACGCGGTTGCAGGCTACAGAGCAGCGATCTCCGGATCGATGGAAGACGGCTTCACCATCACCAACTCCCACACGGTCACCCCGGTCGTCCCGGGCAACCCTGGCGGCGGAAATAACCCGGTCATCACCCCGGTCGTCACCCCGGCAGTCACGCCGGACACCCCTGCAGACCCGACGGTCATCACAGACGGCCCGACCCCGAGAACGGATGGTCCGGTCACCATCACTGATCCGGAACCTCCTCTCGCAAGCGGCTTCTGGGCTCTGATCAACCTCATCTGCGCAGTCGTAACGGCCATCCTGAGCGTGATCCTGCTCATCGGATACTTCACCGGCCGCAAGAAGGACGAAGAGTCCGAAGAGGACGCTGAGGAAGAAGAAGACCAGCTGAAGCGTAAAGGCCTCCTCCGCCTCGCCAGCCTGATCCCGGCGATCGCAGGCATCGTGACCTTCATCCTCACCGAGGACATGAGCCTCCCGATGCAGCTCGTCGACAGATGGACTATCGTCATGGTCATCATCCTCGCGGTCCAGGTCCTCGTAGCCCTCTTCTCCAAGAAGAAGAGAGAAGACGATGAAGAGAACGCGGAAGCTGCTCCGGCGCAGGCGTAAGCAGAGCGGACAGCGGGAAGAGATGAACGGAAAGCAATCTGAATAACGACCGAGAGGGCGCCCCGGAAGGGGAGCCCTCTCCTCTTTCAGGGAGGTCGTTCTTGTTATTCCGCCCCTGCTGTGATACACTTTTTATATCAGGCCGGAAGTCTGCCGGACGGCAGGGAGCGGCCTTTCGCACGGAACGGGGAACTACGGAGATGAGCAAGAAGAAAAAAGGCCGCAGATACAAACGGACACCGCTCGCGGCGGTGCTGAACGGCGTGGGGACGCTGATCATGATCCTGTCGATCGTGATCTGTCTGGCGCTCGCCCTCCCGAGACTCGCGGGGTACCAGACGTACGTCGTGGTCTCCGGGAGCATGGAGCCGGCGATCCCGGTCGGGAGCATGCTCTACGTCAAGGCCTGCGATCCGGCGACGCTGACCGAGGGCGACGTGGTGATGTTCTACGGCAACCTGCAGCAGGGCGTGCCGATCACGCACCGTGTGGTCGAGAACCACCCGGAAGACGGGGAACTCGTCACCAAAGGAGATGCCAACGATAAGAACGATCTGGCGCCGGCCCGGTATGAGAACGTGATCGGCAAGGTGCGGCTCTACGTGCCGGAGCTCGGATATATTGCGTCGCCGCTCGCGATGACGACGGGCAAGATCGCGATGGCGGCAATCATTCTGGCGGGCTATCTGCTCACGGAGATCGCGAGCCGCGTCAACAGGCGCAGGGCGTAAGGGCCGCCGGAACAGTCCTTAACGGAAGAATACAGGAGGGATCGGGTGAGAGGAATCGGACCCGACAACAGAATACAGGGAAAGTGGCGCAGGCTGGCGGCGGTGTTCTGCCTGTCGGTCCTGCTCCTGACCAGCTGCGGCGCGGGCAGCAGCTCCCCCGCGGCGGACGAGGGCGCAGGCGCGGCGGAGGAGCAGACCGAAGAGCGCGGATCGTTTGAACCGCCTGAGATGAAGATGTCGTCGTTCCACGAGGACGAGGCGGAAGACGGGCTGATCGATCTGTCGCGGACGTCGGACGGCTACGTCGCGGTCTCGGCGACGTCGGACGTCCGCCTCAAGTTTCAGGTGATCAAGGGCGACCTGACCTACACCTACGACATCGCGTCGGACGGGACGCCGTCGGTCTTCCCGCTGCAGTGCGGGAACGGCAGCTACTGCTTCCGCATCATGGAGAACGTGGTCGACACCAAGTACGCCGAATACTACACGACGTACGCGGATGTCTCACTCAAGAGCGAATTCGAGCCGTTCCTGCGGCCGAGCGACTACGTGGACTATCAGAAGGATTCGGACTGCGTGATGCTGGCGTCGGAATTCTCCGCGGAGGCGGATTCGGAGATGGACGTCGTCGCCTCGGTCTACGGCTATATCGTCAAAAACATCCGCTATGACAAAAAGAAGGCCGAGACCGTGCAGTCGGGCTATCTGCCGGATCCGGACGAAACGCTGGGCACCGGCAAGGGAATCTGCTTCGATTACGCGTCCCTGGCCGCCTCGATGCTCCGCAGCCAGGGGATCCCGGCCAAGGTGGTCTTCGGGTACGTGTCCCCGGACGACCTCTATCACGCCTGGAACATGTTCTACACCAAAGAGACCGGCTGGGTGACGGCCAAGTTCTCCGTGGATGAGAACACCTGGAACCGCATCGACCTGACGTTCGCGGCGGGCGGGACCGACCTCGAGTATATCGGGGACGGCTCCAATTACGCGGATGTGTATTATTACTGAAAGAACGCGATCAAGGAGAAACGATCATGAGCAAGGCGAAGCAATTAGACAATCTCGGCGTCAGCGCCTTCTGCGAGAGCATGGGCATGATGGTCCGCGCCGGCATCCGGACGGACGAAGCCATCTCGCTCCTCGGTCAGAGCGACCAGACCGACGGGGTGCTGGGGCACGCGCTGACGCAGATGAACGCGTCCGTGGAACGCGGCGTGCCGCTCGCGGAGGCGATGGAAGAGACCGGGATCTTCCCGGAATACGCGCTGCAGATGATCCGCGCCGGCGAAAACGCGGGACGCCTCGAGGACATCCTCTTCCGGCTCTCGGATTACTACCGGGATCAGAAGACGATCGCGGAGAAGCTGCGCGCGGCAATCACCTATCCTGCGGCGATGATCGTCATGATCATCGCGGTGCTGGTGATCATGCTGGCGATGGTGCTCCCGGCGTTCTCAGACGTCTACAACAACCTGACGGGCAGCCTCGCGGCCTCGACGTTCAGCTACATCCGCTGGGCGTACGGGCTCTGCTGGGCCGCGCTCGCGGTGATGATCGTGATCGTGCTCGCGCTCCTGATCGGACGCGCGATGTGGAACGGCAGCGGCAGGGCCGCCGTGGAGGGGTTCCTCCGGCGCTTCCCGGTCTGCGCGTCGATCTTCGAGAGCATGGCGATGTTCCGGTTCACTTCCGCGCTCGAGACGTTTCTCGCGAGTGGCGAGATGCAGGACAACGCCGTGCGGGACAGCCTCGAAATGACGGCTTACGAGCCGGTGGCGGCGAAGCTCCGCCGCACGCTCACGCACATGGATGAAGGGCACAGCTTTGCGCAGGCAGCTTACGACGAGCAGATTTTCGAACCGGTCTACGGCCGGATGCTCCTCGCCGGCGAGCGGAGCGGCAGCATGGAGGACATCCTCCGCCGGCTGACGCACCTTCTGGAAGAGAACTGCAGCCACCAGGTCGACCGGCTGGTCGGCACGGTCGAGCCGCTGCTGTCGGGCATTCTGATGGTGACGGTCGGACTTTCGCTGCTTTCCGTCATGCTGCCGCTCATCGGCATGATGAATTCGATTGGGTAGGAGACCGCCATGTACAGCGATAAGAAACGAAATCGCACACCGTGGATCGTGCTGATCGTGCTGGTCGTCCTCGTCGTGGCCGCGATCGCGTCGCACGCGTACCGGGTCTCGCGGGCGAACCTCGCGGAGGAGGGCGCCGTCGCGGTGCGGGACGCCGTGCGGCGGACCGCGCTCCAGTGCTACGTCGTGGAGGGCGTCTATCCGCCGGATCTCGCCTATCTCACGGAAAACTACGGGCTGCAGATCAACAGCCGGGATTATTATGTCACCTACAACGCGTTCAGTGAGAACCTGCCGCCGGACATCCGGGTCACGGAGAGGAGGACGCAATGAGGAAAGAGCATCGTTCGATGATCGGGTTCTACACGATCGGGATCGTCGCCCTGTTTATCGCGGGCTTCATGCTGCTGGTCGTGTACGGCGCGCACACCTACCGCGACACCGTGCAGAGCCAGAACGCCAACAGCGAGATGCGCTCTGTTTTCGCATACCTCCAGGCCTCCGTGCAGGGGCACGGGGAAGACGATATCCGCGTCGAGCAGGATCCTGCGGCCGGCACCGTTCTGGTGATCCCGGAGAGCGGGACCGCCTTCGGCCAGCGGATCTACCTCTACGAAGGGCAGCTGATCAACGATTACAGCCGGCTCGACCGTGAGCTGCGCCCTGCGGAGGCGCAGGTGCTCGGTCCGGCGGAATTCTTCGAGATCACGGAGGGCGACGGGGGTCTCATCACGATCCGGACGGACGCAGGGCAGGTGCTGCTGCACCTCGGACGGAAGGGAGGTGCGTAATGGACAGACGAAAAAGCACCACCGCCTTCTATCTGGAAACGCTCCTGATGATCCTGATCTTCGTCTGCATCATCCTGATCCTGACGCGGGTCTTCGCGGCTGCACGGCTACAGTCCGTCGAAGCCCGGCGCATGACCGTCGCGGTCACGCTGGCGGAGAACGCGGCGGAAGCCGCGCTGGCGGCGGACAGCGAGGACGATCTCGCGGGAATCCTCTCCGGCAAAACGCAGAACGCCCCGGTCCTCACCGCCGGCGATTCGGCCGGCAGAGCCGTGACGGCGTCCTTTGACGATCACCTCGAGCCGTCCGCGGACGGCCCGTACCGGGTCGAGATCACGTGGGAGCCGGAGGGCCGTCAGTTCGTCCGGAACCGCATTACGGTGTGTTTCGGCACGGTCGAGACGCCGCTGTTTACGATGGAGACCGGAAGCTATAAGCCGGGGCTGCCGGAACCCGCGCCGGGCGCGGAATCGCCGGACGGGAATCTTGCGGATAACATCGTTGCCGGCGCGGCCGGCAGCGGAGAGGGGGTGTAGCAGATGCATGTTCCGATCAGACTGGGGCCTGTCGCGCTGCTCCTCACCGTGATCACGATCTGCCTCACGACGCTGTCGATCCTCACCTGGTCGACGGCGGGCGCGGATCTGCGGCTCGCGGAGCGGTACGCAGAGACCGCGAAGATCCGGTACGAGCTGGAGCTGCAGGGGCAGCAATACCTGCGGGATGCCGGCGAGATGATGGAAACGGGCGATCCGCTCACGCTGATGGACGGAGTGACGGAGGCGGACGGCGTTTTTGTCCGGGAATTCCATCAGGACGGATATACTCTGACTGTCGGGATCCGGCAGTCGGAGAATGAAGAACCGGAAGTCGCGTCCTGGAAGCTCACCAGAGACTGGGAGCAGGATCAGACGATCCACGGCCTGTGGGACGGGCAGTAAGGAGGAAATATGGCATTGTTAGAGATCCTGCGGGACGCGCTCGCGCAGGAAACATCCGATATCTTTTTGATCTCCGGGCTTCCGGTCACGTTCAAGTGCCACGGCCGGCAGGTCCGCCAGCCGGGCGACCGCCTGATGCCGGAGACCATCGTCCCGCTCATCGACGAGATCTACGAGATCAGCGGACGCCATCGGACCAACCTGGATAACGAGATGGACGATGACTTCTCGTTCTCGATCCGGGATCTGGGCAGGTTCCGCGTCAACGTCTTCCGCCAGCGCGGCTCGCTGGCTGCGGTGATCCGCGTCATCCGGTTCGGACTGCCGGACCCGGAGGCGCTGTCGATCCCGGAATCGGTGCTTTCACTGGCGGAGATCAAGAAAGGGCTGGTCCTGATCACCGGCGCGGCCGGCACGGGCAAATCCACCACGCTGGCCTGCATCATCGACCGCATCAACCGCGGCCGGGATGCCCACATCATCACGATGGAGGATCCGATCGAATATATCCACCGGCACGAAAAATCCATCGTCACCCAGCGCGAAATCTCGATCGACACGCCGGGCTACCTGGAGTCCCTGCGCTCCGCGCTGCGCGAGAGCCCGGACGTCATCCTGCTCGGTGAGATGCGCGATTACGATACGATCTCGGCGGCGATCACCGCGTCAGAAACCGGCGTCCTGCTGCTGTCCACGCTGCACACGTCGAGCGCGGCCAACACGATCAACCGTATCCTTGACGTGTTCCCAGCCAACCAGCAGCAGCAGGTCAAGATCCATCTCGCGCAGATCCTCAAAGGGGTCGTCTGCCAGCAGCGGGTCCCGGCCGACGACGG
>CAYLSR010000042.1:0-9400 GCA_964385855.1 uncultured Mogibacterium sp. | reverse complement strand
GCATCGCGCTCTTCCGCGTCATCCCGCCGATGTATCCGGCAAGGAATAAAAGGGCGCATCCGATGACATGTCCGATCAGGATGGAAAGGATCCCTTTGGTAAAACCGAGGGGAGCGAGGTAAGTGCCGGAGAGGATCTCGGCAAGAGAAACAGACGCTCCGATCCAGATCAGAGTGTTGTCAAATATAGAGGTTCTTTTTTCTGCCATTTTCGTGCCTCCTTACTCCTTGACCGCCGATTCGGCGTAAGTGCCCGTCAGCGCAAAATTGTGCTTGAGCGGGCCGGAACCCTTGCCAAGATCGAGCATCGCGGCAAGTGCTTCGGACAGGTAGGATTTGGCACGCCGCACGGACTCTTCCAGAGAAAAGCCTTTTGCGAGGTTGGAGGCGATGGCGCTGGAAAGCGTGCATCCCGTTCCGTGGGTGTTCGGATTGTTGATCCGCTCGCCGTAGAACCAGATGCCTTCTTTGCCATCAAAGAGGTAGTCGTTTGCATCGTTGATGCTGTGTCCGCCTTTCAGGAGGACGGCGCATCCGAATTCCTGATGGATTTTCTTCGCAGCCGCTTCCATTTCGCTGCTGCACGTGATCGTCATTTCTGAGAGGATTTCGGCTTCCGGAATATTGGGGGTAATGACGGTGGCAATTGTCAGGAGCTCTTCTTTGAGCTGCCGGACCGCCGATTCTTCAATAAGTCTCGCGCCGCTCGTCGCGACCATCACAGGGTCGACGACGATGTTTTTGGCGTCGTAATGCCGAAGTCTGTCACCGATGACGCGGATGAGCCCGGCGGATGAAACCATACCGATCTTGACAGCGTCAGGGTAAATGTCGGTAAATACCGCATCGATCTCCTGCTCGAGGAACTGAGGGGTCGCCTCAAGGATTGCCGTTACGCCGGTAGTGTTCTGCGCGGTCAGTGCAGTGATCGCACTCATCGCATAGACTCCATTCATCGTCATCGCTTTGATGTCAGCTTGAATACCGGCGCCTCCGCAGGAATCGGATCCCGCGATTGTTAATGCTCGTTTCATATCATTCTCCTTTCGGTCAAGCATTAATTTTGTTGAGCGACAGAAAGTGGTGCCCCCGATCTGCCGCTGTTTTTATGATTTGTTAAAGTGTTCCACGGATGGAACTTATTGCCTTACTGTTCCTTTAAAGCCGCAAAGGCCTCGAGAAGCTCCTCAGCCGCGCGCTTCGGATCTGCCGCTTTCATGATGGCGGTCACGACGCAGATCCCCGCGACCGGGATCCCCTTGAGGATGCTCAGGTTGTCTTTGTTCAGCCCGCCGATCGCGTTTGCCGGGATCGGAACGGCGTGACAGATCTCGTCAAGGGTTTCCGGCGCCGTCAGCACGGTGACGACCTTGGTCGTCGTCGGATACATCGCGCCGACGCCGAGGTAATCCGCGCCCTGTTCATACGCCTCGAGCGCCTGCGGGACGTTCTTCGTCGTAGCGCCGATGATCTTATCCGGGCCTAAAATGCTCCGCGCGATTCCCACCGGGAGATCGCTCTGCCCGAGGTGGACCCCTTCTGCATCGATGGCCATCGCTACATCGAGGCGGTCGTCGATGATGAGCGGAACGTCGTAGCGTTTTGTGACCGCATGGACTTTTTCGGCCAGGGCCATGTACTCCCGGGTGCTTTTGTGCTTCTCGCGCATCTGAAGCAGTGTCACGCCGCCCTGAAGGGCAGCTTCGATCCTGCGGAGGAACTCCTCCTCCGTGTAATCATAGCTATCCGTGACCAGATACAGTGTCGGATCAAACTTCATCGCATATCCTCCATTTCATCTTTTGCGCAAGTACATCGTCTCCCAGCGTCGAAAGCCGGTCCAGAAGGCGGATGCAGAAACTGCCGCTCCCGAGCTCCGTTTCGGCTTCCTCACCCGCAATGCCGAGGAGCAGGCAGGCTGCCGCGACGGCTTCCAGGGTTCTTTCTGCCGCCAGGTACGACGCGCAGAGGGCGCCGAGCATGCAGCCCGTCCCGGTGACAGATGCCAGCTGCGGAGTCCCGTTTTCCAGCAGAATCGCTTTGTTCCCGTTGCTGAGGATGTCTGTCTTGCCTGAGGCGAGAACGAAACAGTGGTAGTGGCGGGCCAGTACTGCAGCGGCGTGCAGGATGGTGTCCGTGTCGAGCCCCTCCATTGCATCGACGCCGGAGGAGCGGTGGGAAGCTTCCTCAAGCGAGAGGATCTCCGAGTAATTCCCCTTGAGCAGGGTCACCGGGAAGTCGCTGAGGAACCGGAGCGTGTACTCTCTGCGCATCGTCGAGCAGGAGATCCCGCAAAGATCCAGCGTGACCGGGATCTCTGCGGCTGCCGCGGCTGCTGCAGCCCGGCGCATCGAGGACATCCGGACATCCGTGATGTTGCCGAGGTTGAGCATGAGCGACGCTGCGGTCGACGTGATCTCCGCGACTTCCTCCGGATGCTCTGCCATGATCGGGCGCGCGCCCGTTGCGAGGATCGCGTTGGCACACTGATTGATCGAGATGGGATTCGTGATGCAGTGGATCAGCGGAGCGGTCTGCCGCAGAGTTTCCCGGATCTTCGGAATGTTACTTGTCATTTGCAGTTCCCTTTGCACTGTTTTTGAAATAACTGATCAGAGCCGCCACGAGGAACACCGCCAGGATCCCGTAAGTGACATACGGCCAGAAAGCGGCTCCCGGCGAAACGACGCCGGAAAGCACTCTCGCTGCCATAAAGCAGATGATGCCGAGCGCAGCGACCGCTGCGGCATTGGAGGCCGGACTGGTGGCGTCTGAAGCAAACCGCTGGGTGTTCAGTTCTCCCTGAATGCGCTGCAGCATGCCGGAGGCCGCCAGCTTTTTCAGGAACAGATAGGAGATGCTCCCGCCGATCAGCGTTCCCATGATGAAGGAAGGAACATAGAACCTCCAGGTCAGCCCCTCATAGACCCAGAGCAGCTTCATGACCGGATAGGAGATGATCGCCCCGATGATACCGGTACCGATGACCTCCCCGGCGAATGCCGCGATCAGCTTGCCCTTGGACAGGCGGTAAAGATAACCGGACAGGAATGCTCCGAACACGGCTCCGGTCAGAGCGAGTGGAGGGATCCCCATGATGGTCATCCGGATGATCCCGATCAGCGTTGCGCAAAGCAGGGCGTACCATGGGCCGAGGAATACCGCACAGACGATATTGATCAGGTGCGCCATCGGGCACATTCCCTCAACGCGCAGGATCGGCGAGATGACGACGCCGACCGCGACCAGGATCGAAAGAAAAAGAATACGTAACAGGTGTGAATTGTCTCTCATGAAAGCTCCTTCCTGCTACTTTTGAGAAATCAAAAGAGGCGTCTGCACGCGCCCCATAAGAAAAGAAATGATTCCTACGGTAGCATTACCTACATCAGGTCTTAGGGTCGAAGCCGAACTTCCTCTCAGATTGCGAAAGCAAACTCCCCTTCATATGTATTCAATTACAGAGATATTATTGCACTTGTTGCGGAGCAAATCAAGCACTTTTTGAGAGAATCGAGGTATGCGGAGACGGATCCTTTTGATATACTGTTATCAGGGCAAAAGAATAAAAAAGTGCTTGACATTCCCCTTTGTGGAACCCTTATGATCAGGTTGTCAGGAGGTGATGCCGGATGAAAATCAATCAGGTCGCCGAACTGGTGGGGATCACCAGCAAGAATATCCGGTTTTATGAAGCGCAGGGTCTGATCAAGCCCAGACGGGATCCGCAGAACGGATATCGGGAGTATACGATTGAGGACGCGAAGCAGCTGGAGCGGATCCGGCTCCTGCGGCAGCTCGGATTCTCCTGTGAGAAGATCCGGCAGCTGCAGGGCGGCGAATTCGGTTTTGACCGGTGTATGGCGGAGCGGATCGAGGAACTCGGCCGCGAGGGAGAAAACATCGGGCATATGCAGTCGATATGCCGCATGCTGTCGGAGGAAGTCGATAACGTCGAGGAGCTCGACGCTTCCGTCTACCTTGAACGGATGCAGGATCTGGAGAGGGGAGGCGTAACGTTCATGAACGTGAAGAAATCAGATGTGAAAAAGAGGCGCACCGGCGCGATCCTCGCCGGAGGAGTCGTGATCCTTTTCATGACGCTCCTGATCGCGTTGATCCTCTGGGCGAACCGGGACGACCCGGCGCCGCCGGGGGTTCTGGTGACGTGCCTCATCGTATTTGGCGGGATCATCATCGGAGTCGTCATAGCGCTCCGGCAGCGGCTGGACGAGGTAAAGAAAGGAGAGATCGATGAAGCTTCTGAGTATTGATTACATCCCGGGTGCGGACATAGAGGTGCTGGGAGTCGTAAAGGGCACGATCGTGCAGAGCAAAAACATCGGCCGGGACTTCATGGCGGGCATGAAGACGCTGGTCGGCGGGGAAATCAAGGGGTATACGGAGATGCTGATCGAAGCGCGCCAGCTCGCGACGAAACGCATGGTCGATGAAGCGGAGGCGCTCGGCGCGGACGCGGTCATCGGGCTCCGCTACGGTTCTTCGCAGGTGATGGACGGGGCGGCGGAAGTCCTGGCGTACGGGACGGCGGTAAAGATCATAGAAAAATCATCCTGCTGACAGCCGGTTGGGTGAAACTGTGGGTGAAACGGGGGGCTTCTCCGAAGATTTCACCTAAAAAACCCGGTTTTTTGGGTGAAATGTTGGGGGAACCCCCGGGTGTCACCCATCATTTCACCCAATTGCTTTTTCAGACCAGCGCCCGTTCCTTCCACTTGCCTCTGCGGAAGAAGAGCGTCGTCAGCGCGGCGCCGAGCAGCCAGCAGATGAGGAGCGAGACGAACAGCATGCTGAATTCGCCCTGAGGGTGTTCCGGGGACTTGGTCATGCCGGTCATCAGATAGGCGAGCGGGACGCGGATGATGACGGTCGTGATGATCGACAGCCACATCGGGGTGACCGTGTCGCCGGCGCCGCGCATGACGCCCTGCAGGCACTGCGTGACCTCCATGGCGATGTAGCCCACGCCCAGGATCATCATCATGTGGTAGCTCCGGTCGATCAGCGCCTGCGTGTTCGTGAAGAGCGCCATGAGGGATTTGCCGAAGAGCAGGATCAGCCCGGTGATCACCGTGGAGGTCGCCATGGCGACCAGGGTGCCCTTGCGGGTGCCTTCCAGGACGCGGTCGAGCTTGCCCGCGCCGATGTTCTGTCCGGCGAAGGTCGTCATCGCGTTGCCGAACGAGAAGGCCGGCATCATGACGAAACCGTCGATGCGCATGACGATGACGTTGGTCGCGATGTAGGTCGGACCGAAGGTGTTGGTCAGCGACTGGACGAGGATGATCGAAAGCGAAAAGATCGCCTGCGTGACGCCGGACGGCAGTCCGAGGCGGAAGAGTTCACGCACGTATTTGCGTTCCGGGCGGAGGTAGGCGGCCTTCATGTCGAAGCAGTCCGTCATCCGCCGGAGTTTGAGGTAGGAGAGGAACGCGGAAAAACTCTGCGCGATGACGGTCGCCAGGGCGACGCCGGAGACGCCGAGCCCCAGCTTCGCGACGAAGAACAGGTCGAGGACGATGTTGAGCACGGTCGCGATGATCAGATAGAGGAGCGCCGACATCGAGTCGCCGAGGCCGCGGAGGATGCCGCTGAGGATGTTGTAGTAGGCACAGCCGGCGATTCCCATGAAGAAGATGAAGAGATAGCTATAGCACCAGTCGAGGATCTCCTCCGGGGTGTTGAGGAGCCGCAGCATCGGCCGAACGACGATCGGCGTGATCGCCATCACGATCACTGCCGACAGGAACGTCATGGTGATGCTGCAGCCGATCGCCTTGGAGAGGTCCTCTCTGCGTCTGGCGCCGAAATACTGCGAAACGATGATCCCCGCGCCGACAGAGATCCCGATGAAGAGGACGAGCAGCAGGTTGAGCACCGGGCCCGCGCTGCCGACGGCAGCCAAAGCATTGTCGCCGACAAACTTGCCGACGACGATACTATCCACGGTATTGTAGAGTTGCTGAAAGAGATTGCCGATCAATAGCGGGATCATGAAGGTGACGATCTGTCGGACCGGATTCCCGATGGTCATATCGACCGGGCGGAAGATGCTGTTTTTCATTCGTTTAACCTTTGTAGACCCGGTCCAGGATGATTTCGTAGTCTTCGGCGGTCATCGGGCGCGGGTTATCCGCATTGGAGCCGTTGCGGTAGGACATCCCGGCGAGCTTCGGGAAGTCGGCCGGGTCCGGATCGAGCGACGCGAACGTCGGCAGGTGGACATCCCGGGTCAGCTGCCGGACGAATTCGACCGCCTTGCGGGCGCCTTCCTCCTCGGTTTCCCAGGTCAGGCCCATGGCGGTGGCGATCCGGGCGTAGCGGTCGATGCACCAGTCCATGTTGTATTCCATGATGTACGGCAGGAAGATCGCGTTGCAGGTCCCGTGCGGCAGGTCGTAGAGGCTGCCGAGGGCTTCCGCGATGCAGTGGACGCTCGCGACGTCCGAGTGGCTGAAGGCGATCCCGCCGAGCATGCTGGCCAAGAGCATGTTGCTCCGGGCCTCGAGGTCGGAGCCGTCTTCGACGGCGCGGACGAGGTATTTGGAAATCAGCTCGATGGAGTAGAGCGCGACGGCGTCGCCGATCGGCTCGGAATTGTTTGCCGTGAACCCTTCGATCGAGTGGGTCAGGGCATCCACGCCGGTCGCGGCCGTGACGCCCGCCGGAACGGTGAGCGTGAGCTTCGGGTCGCAGATGGCCGTGGTGGCCGCGGTGTACGGGCTCTTGATCGTCATCTTGTAGCGGTTCTTCGTGTCAGTGATGACGGAAGAGAACGTCAGCTCACTGCCGGTCCCGGAGGTGGTCGGGATGGTGATGAGCGGCGGATTCGGCAGGGTCGCCGCGGTCTTGCCTTCGTACGGCTTGATGAACTCCGCGTCGTGCGCGAGCAGGACGCCGATCGCCTTCGCGCAGTCAATCGGGCTCCCGCCGCCGACCGCGATGAGACAGTCGGTCCCGGCGGCTCTGGCCACGCGGGCGCCTTCCTCCGCGTTCACGTCTTTCGGGTTGGCTTCGATCCCGTCAAACAGGGCGTACTCGATCCCGGCCTGCTCCAGCAGGTCCGTGACGATCTTGTCGATGCCGACGCTGCGGATCCCCGGGTCGGTGACGACCAGCGGCTTCTCGCAGCGGATCCGCCGGACTTCCTCCGGAAGCCGGTTGATGCAGTCGATCCCGTAGAGGATCTTCGTCGGAAGGACGAATTCAAACGGCAGGGTGCATTTATAATCCATGACTGTCTCCTTTGATAGTTCCTAGCCCAGCGGGATCTCCACGACCTCCGCCATCTTGGCGAGGGTGGTCTCGATCTGCCCGGAGATCTCCTCGACCATCCGCGCGCGGATCTCGTCGTTCTTCTCCGTCTTGAGGCTTTCGTAGAAGGATTCTTTGACCGTGGCGCTGATCGTATCGATGCGGGACTTGAACGCGCTCTTCGGCACCAGCCGGCGCATCGCCTTCGGGATGTCGGCGGTCAGCAGCTTTTCTTCCATCTTGTCCTTGCCGAGGATCAGCAGGACGGCGGAAGCCATGATGCCGATGAGGATGCCTTCCGGACCCGCCAGGAACGGGACCACGTCGATCGTCGCGACCAAAATGGCGACCAGCGCGGTCACGATCGAATCGATTAGGAAGGTGGTCTCCTCGACGGCGAAGATGTTCTTGGCGTACACCTTGATGTCGATATCGGTGACGGACAGGTAGGACCGCAGGCTCAGCGCGGTGTACGGGACCCGGTGCTTGATGCAGATCGGGACCGTGTATTCTTCGAGCTCTTCGATGACCGGCTTGAGCCAGGCCGTGATCGGGCCTGCGAGCAGGTCGCGCGTCGAATCCTCGCGCAGGAAATTCGCAACATCGCGCTGGAGTTCCGCGTCCGTATCCGCCAGGCGGGCGATCTCGCCCGAGCGCCACCGGTCGAAGATCGGCATCGCCACCTTCGAGATGATCGGATCGACCAGGCAGTCCACCGCATCCTTGTAGAGGGTCGGGATGTGCTTGTTGACGATCGATTCGATCGTCGACGACCGGATCAGCTGCGACAGCTCTTCCTTGAACTCCCGGAGATCTTCGTCGATCCTGCCGCAGTATGCCAGGCCCTTGGAGACGGAGAATTCCGGATCGGAGGCGGAGATGACGACCGCGTCCGCGAAGACATCGCTGCACCAGTCGCGGATCGCCGGCAGCTTGCTGACGCCGCCGGTCAGGAAGATGAGCTCCGGCTGCGCGCCGGTGATGTTGTCGCGGATGTCCTTGAGGGACGCGACGAACACCTCGTGGAACGAGCGTCCGCCGAGTTTCTCGAGCTTCTTGTTGACCAGCTTGTCCGCGATCTTCTGATCCATCCGGAGGGTCAGCTTGACCGGACGGTCGTAGTGGAGCACGATGCTCTCGCGGCATTCGTTCCGGCTCCAGTACTCTTCGTCTGAATAGTATTTTTCTTTGAGGCGGCGCGCGGCGAATTCCGCGTAGGTCCGCCACGGTTCACTCACGTCGAAGACCGACTGGATCTTTTTGCGGAAGAGGCCGGCATTCGCGACCGATTCCTCCAGCAGGATCTCGTCCATGAGGCCGCCGCCGAGCACGACCTCGCCGGCCGTCTGCATCTCGACTTCCTTGCCGCCCATGATGTAGGCGAAGTCCGTCGTCGAGGAGCCGATGTCCACGACCAGGACCGGCTTGGACAGGATGTCCTGGCCGACCTGCAGGTGCTTGGACTGGCAGGCGCTGACCATGGCCGCACGGGATTCCGAGATGATCTTGGTCGGCGGATAGCCGACGTTCTCGAAGATCTCACGGTAGTGCTCCCGCGTGTTCTTGTCCCAGCCCGCCGGGCATCCGACGTAGAAGCTGCAGTCTTCATTGCGGATCAGGTCGCCGCTCCCGTAGAGCTCCCCGAGGACGCCCGCGGCAAAGCTCTTGACGTCCGACGCACTCGCGCGATCGGTCAGGAACCGGCTCTTGAAGCGCAGCTTGCGTTTGATCACGTTGTCCGCGTAGCACGCTTTTTCGCCGATCAGGAGTTCTCCCGAGGCGAGCTGCGCATAAGCCGTGATAAAACTCTGCTCACCGACAACGGTGAGCATTTCCGGTACGACCTGATCTTCTTTGTGCAGCCGGGAGACCGCGCTTTCCGCGTCTCCCAGGTCAAATCCAAAAAAACGGTCCATCTTGAAGTTCCTCTCTGTCTGAATCTGAGTGAACTGTTATTTGCCTGTGGAAGCGAGACCCTTCTTGAGCAGCGCACCATCCGCGACGAGCGCAGGGCGGATCGTGCCGGTCTGGATGCCCGGCATCAGGTCAAAGTACTTCCGGGTCTCTTCGCTGAAATCGACCACTTCGATCTGCTGCTTGTGCAGGTAGTACTTGATCTCGTCGAT
>CAYLSR010000041.1:4201-9407 GCA_964385855.1 uncultured Mogibacterium sp. | reverse complement strand
AACTCCAGCGATTTCTCGCTGGAGAAAAAGTCCAACTTTTGGGGGTCACCTCACCCTGTCATACTTTGGTTTACCCCTCCAGCGGGTGGATCTTGTTGAGTTCCGCGAAGTACTTCGCCCGGTTCTGCTCGAATTCCGCGAGATACCCCGGTTTGCCGGAATGGTGCAGATCGTGCACGTACTGGTGCTCGTTGCCGAGGATCGTCGGATCCGTCCGGCCGAGCAGGTAGACGGCCAGATCGGAGCACTGGTCGGAGATGCGCTCGAGGTTGAGCAGGATGTTCTGATACTGGATGCCGTTGAAGACATCGCAGAGTCCGTGCGTCATCCGGTACACGTGTCTGCCGCGCAGATCCTCGATAATCTCGTCGATCGTCTCCTCCAGCGGCTCGACGCTTTTGGCCTTGTCCACATCTCCGGTGCTGTAGGCATCCGTCGCCAGATCCAGGATGTCTCCGACCGCGCTCATCGCGACCCGGATCTCCTTGCGCGCCATGTTGGAGAACGATTTCTTTTCGCTGTGCATATTCATGATCGCGTCGATCATGTTGATCGCCAGGTCGCCGATCCGCTCGAAGCAGACGAGCGCCTTGAGCTGGAAGCTCTGATTGCGCCGGTCGGTGTCCAGCGTGATGTACGGCGAGATTGAGACGATGTACTGGTCCGCGGCGTCGGTCATCCGGTCGAGCAGGTCCTCCCGCTGGCGGATCCGCTTGTCGCGGGCGTCTTCATAGCTGAACAGCTGCTGCGCAGCCGCGTTGTAGTTGTGGATCGCGACCTCCGCCATGCTCGTGAGGAGCTGTTCGGATTCGATCAGCGCCATGCGAGGGTTCGTGATGAGACGAGGGTCGAGCTTGCGGATATTCTCTTCGTACACCGCATCTTCGAGCACTTCCGGGCTGTCCGGCACGATCCGCTCCGCAATCTTCGCGAAGACCTCGGTGAACGGCAGCAACAGGACCGCCGGGATCAGCCGGAAGAGGCCGTGGACGTTCGCGACGCCGCCCGCGTTGAGGCTCGCGTACCAGATGTTGTCGTTCAGGATGCCGGTCTGACGCAGGATCGTCAGACCCAGCACCAGCAGGATCGCCGCGAAGATGTTGTAGACGACGTGGACGACGCAGGTCCGGATCTGCTCCGACTTCGCGCCGAGGCGGCAGACCAGATAGGTCGTGATGCAGTCGCCGATGTTGACGCCGATGATGATGGCAAAGACGCCGCAGAACCGCACGCCGACCGTGCTGGCCAGCGACTGCAGGATACCGACGACCGCGGAGGAGCTCTGAATGATCCCCGTAACGAGGACGCCGGAGAGGAAGCCGAGGATGTAGCTGCCCTCAAAGGAGACGAGCAGCTTTGTGAGCGAATCGCCCATCTCGCTCACCGCCGCGCTCATGTTCATGAGCCCGACGAACAGGATGCCGAAGCCCATGCAGATGGTCCCGGCGGAACTCGCGGCTCGGGTCTTGACGAACATGATCAGGATGATCCCGATCGTCAGCGCCAGCGGCGCGAGGTTGTCCGATTTGAAGAAGTACAGGATGCTCTCCGAGCCCGCCTGTACATCCATCAGACGGATGATCTGCGCCGTGATCGCCGTACCGACGTTCGCGCCGAGCACGATCCCGATCGACTGCCGGAAGGTCAGGAACCCGGCGCCGACCAGACCGACGGTCAGGACGATCGTCGCGGTCGAGCTCTGGATCATGCAGGTCACCAGAACACCCAGCAGAAATGCCATCACCGGCGTGTTGGTCACCTTTTCGAGCGCCGCCTTCATGGCGCCGCCGGAACTGGATTTGAGTCCGTCGCCCATGATCCTCATGCCGTACAGGAACAATGCCAGCCCGCCCAGCAGCGATACGATTCTATAAAAAACTTCCACGTCGATTCCTCTTTTTCTCTTATGTCAGCGTTTCGGCCTCCGCAGGCGCTTTACATCCGTCGGCAGGCCATACCACGCTTATTCTACCCATCCTGACGCTGACATACAAGCACTTTTTTTGATTTCGACCGCGATTGGTCAAATGCCGCATTTTTTATTGCTCATCGGATCGAGCCCTTCCTTGAAGCGGATGATCATCTCGTTCGTCATGCTGTAATCATCGTATTCCGTCGGAATCTCCGAGCGCTCCAGCCAGACGCCCTCCTTGAGCTCATTCCGGTCCAGCCGAATCGTATCGTCGCCGTCCACCTCGCAGTAGAAGCCCGCCAGGAGGTCGTCCACGATGCCCCACGGCTGCGACTTGTAGTAGGTGATGTTGCGGACTTTGAGTCCGACCTCCTCCATCACCTCGCGGGCGACGGTCTCCTCCAGCGTCTCCCCGATCTCCGTGAAGCCGGCCACCAGCGCGTACCTTGAATACGGCCGATTGGCGTAACGGGTCAGCAGGAGCTTCTCTCCGTTCACGACCGCCACGATGACCGCCGGCACAATCTTCGGGTAGACCGTGTTGCCGCACTTCGGGCAGACGATCGCGCGCTCCCAGCCGGAGCGCACCGTCTTCGCGCCGCACCGTCCGCAAAAGACGTTGTTCCGGTACCAGTTCGCCAGCTGCCAGGCCGTCAGCGCAGTAAAGGCCAGCTCTTTCGGCGCCTGCTCCCGGACCTCCATCATCCGGATGAACTGCGTGTTCTGCGGCAGCTGCTCCGCCTCCTGCAAAAGATAGCAGCCCTTCCCGTCGATCCTCAGGAGGAAGATCAGCTGCTTTGCATCCGGAAAGTCCGAGACCTTCGGAAACGCCGTGCGCTCCCCGTCCCGGCACATCAGCACCTTGTCCTCGCGAAAATGAAGGACGTAGTCCTCCGGCGCCGGCACCGCGTCCGGCTCGAATTCGTTATGAAATCTGTGTGGGTGGATATCCTGGATCATGATGATATAGTTCCTTTCATCGCCTGTCCCCTTCCGGGGACGCGTACCATCATTGTATCAAATAATTCTTTTAGATACCACTTGAATATGGTACAATTAATCGGTTATTTCAACGATAAAAGAGGGTATTTATGAAGAACATCACTTTGGGAAGCACCGGCATCACGGTGCCGCAGAACGCATTCGGCGCCCTGCCGATCCAGCGGATCTCGCAGGAGGCCGCCGTCAGGCTCGTCCGCAGAGCCTACGAGGGCGGCATGCTCTATTTCGATACCGCCCGCGCGTACTCGGACAGCGAGGTGAAGCTGGGCGAAGCCTTCGACGGCATGCGCGAGAAGGTCTATATCGCCACCAAGACCACCGCGAAGACGGGCGAAGACCTCAAAAGAGATCTGGAAACTTCTCTGACCAACCTCCGCACGGACTACATCGACGTCTATCAGCTGCACCAGGTCGGGCAGGCCTATCGGCCGGGCGACGGGACCGGCCTCTACGAGGCGCTCGAAGACGCGAAGCGCCAGGGCCTGATCCGCCACTTCGGCGTGACCGCGCACAAGCTGGGCGTCGCATTGGACTGCGTCGAGTCGGGCCTCTACGAGACGATGCAGTTCCCGTTCAGCTATCTCTCGCTGGAAAAAGAAGTCGAGCTGGTGCGCCTCTGCAAAGAAAAGAACGTGGGGTTCATCGCCATGAAGGGGCTCGCCGGCGGGCTCATCACCCGCTCCGAGGTCGCGATGGCCTTCATCGCGGAGACGGACAACGTCCTGCCGATCTGGGGGATCCAGCGGGAACATGAACTGGATGAATGGCTCTCCTACATGGACGAAACGCCGGTCATGAACGACGAGTTCCGCGCGTTCATCGAGCAGGAACGCATGGAGCTGCAGGGCGAGTTCTGCCGCGGCTGCGGCTACTGCATGCCGACCTGCCCGGCTCAGATCCAGATCAACAACTGCGCCCGGATGAGCCTGATGCTCCGCCGCGCGCCTTCAAAAGCGTGGCTCTCCCCGACCTGGCAGGCCAACATGCACCAGATCGAAAACTGCATCAACTGCGGCGTCTGTAAGACGCACTGTCCGTACGGACTGGACACCCCGGCCCTGCTCAAAAAGAATTATGACGAATACTGGAAGGTCCTTTCCGGGGAAATCGAGGTTTAAATAATGGCGGAAAACAATCAGATCAGGACCGTCATCTTCGACATCGGACGGGTCCTGATCGAGTTTGAATGGAAGGACTACATCCTCGGATTGTTTGACGAGAAGACCGCCATCGCCGTCACGGAAGCCATGTGGAAGACCGGCTACTGGCACGAGCTGGATCGCGCCGTGCTGACGGAGGAGGAAATCCTGTCGCTCTTCTACAGCGCGGCGCCGGAATACCGGGAGGAGATCCTCACGGCCTTTGAGCGCGTCGGCGAGTGCGTCAAACGGCTGGACTACGCGATCCCATGGATCGAAGATCTCAAGGCGCGCGGCTATCAGGTCCTGTTCCTGTCCAACTACTCCATGCACGTCATGAGCAGCAATCCGGCCGCGTTGGACTTCCTGCCGCACATGGACGGCGGCGTCTTTTCGTGCGACGTGAAGTTGATCAAGCCGGACCCGGCGATCTTCGCCGCGATCTGCGACAAATATGACCTGACTCCGTCCGCCTGCCTCTTCATCGACGACAACGCCGCCAACGTCGAGGCGGCCCGGGCGTTCGGGATGAACGCGATCCGGTTCAAAACCTACGAGCAGGCCCGCGCGGATGTGGACCGGATGCTTGGAGAAGCATAATAATCAGAAGAATCCAAAAGAGTGTGGCAGAGAGATCGCTCTCCCCGCCGCACTCTTTCATTTTGCCTCGTTTCGTCCGTTCTCGTTTATTTCACTTCAAACGCGTGGATCTCATCGTAGGTGTCCAGCGCGTACAGGTAGCTGCCGATGTACACGCAGCGGCTCATGCCTTCGTTCGGGATCTCGAAATTGTGCGTGATCTCGAGGCTGCCGTTCGCGGTAAAGGTCAGCACCCCGCCGCTGGTCCCGGACTCGGTGAATTCCAGCTCGTCGTCAAAGACTTCCGCCGGCACGTCGGTGTCTTCCTGCATCTCCTCGTCGACGAACACATCCTCCGGCGCTTCCGCGTCGTTCACTTCGTCCGGAAGGTCTTCCGACTCCCACCTGCTGTACGGGATCGCGAAGTAGTCCGGATGGACGAGCAGCGCGTGGTGGTCGTACTGCGCCTCACTGCTGAGTTCGCGGTAGGCCTTGCTGTCCAGGACCTTCGGCTCCGCCGTGCCCTTTTCCGCGAGCGCGTCCGCCTGGGTACGCAACGTGTCGGGGACAGGGA
>CAYLSR010000041.1:0-4191 GCA_964385855.1 uncultured Mogibacterium sp. | reverse complement strand
GGTCGCGGTAGCAAAGCTCTGCCGCAAGATCGTTAAGGAACCAGGACCTTCGGCTCCGCCGGGTCGCTGATGTCAAAGAGCGCCAGCTTGAGCCCGTCCGTCGTGATCCCGCCCCACTCATTCTCACGGGTCGCGTACCCGATCCCGAGCAGATGCTTCTCGTCCACCGGCACGAGCAGCGAAGAGAAGCCCGAGATCTTGACGCTGCCTTCGATCTTCGGATCGGCCGGATCGGCCAGGTCCAGGATGAACAGCGGGTCGGTCCGCTCGTAGGTGATCACATACGCTTTATCGCCGATGAACCGCACGGATTCGATGTGCTCGTCGCGGGCGAAGCCGGTCACGCTCCCGACCTGCTTGAGCTCGTCATCCAGCACGTAGAGGTTGTTCACATCCCGGCCGTTCCGGCTGGAAGTCGTCGCGACGCGGAAGTACCCGTCCTTTTCATCCATGGAGAACTGATTGTCGATGTAGCCGCGGACCTTGCCGTTCACGGAGAACTTGAGCTGTCCGCCGTTCAGATCCACCCGGAGGAGCCGCGTCACGTACTGACCGCCCCCGGCATCCGTCTGCCAGCCGGAATCCGCGAGGTACAGGTGCTCGGTGTTGCAGTAGATGTCGTTTGAGCATCCGAGGATCGCCTTGGTCTTGCTCGACATCTTGCGGCCGGAGCTCACATTGATGGCGCTCACCACCGCGTAGGACGCGCGCTGCGGTTCCGGGAACACGCAGATATCGCTCACCGCGACCTTCTCATATCTCCCGTCATTGGTCACGTACGGCACGTAACGGTCCAGATAGGCGACGTTGTCATTCGTCACCAGATAGACGATACCGTCCGTCAGCCGGCTCGAGACCAGGTAACCGCTCTGCAGGAACTGGTAGATCTGCTCCGGATTCTCCGGATCGGAGATATCGTAGGTCGTCACGGCGGTCTTGCTCTCCTCATCGTCATAGACGCTGCCGACCGCGATCAGCCGGCTGCCCGACAGGTAGATCTGATAAAATGTGCCGTCCGACTCGAACTGGCTGATCTCAGCGACCTTCTTCGTCTCGCCCTTGTCGGCCCGAAGGATCCGGATGTCCCCTTCGCCGGTCACGAGATAGATGTATTTCCCGTCCGTCTTGATCTTGTCCGCTTCGTCGACGCCTTCGACCTGATGGTAGGTCTCGGAGGCGGACTCCGTTTTGGCCGCCCCGCCGTCCGCCGACGCGGCCGGAGCCGCATCGCTCATGGTGCCGGCCGCTTCCTCGTAAACGGCCATGTCCTCTTCGACGAGCATCGAGCCGTTCCCGTGGAAAAAGCTGATCGACTGCTCCGGCCGGATCGAACGGACGAGCCGCTTGAGTTCATCGTAGCTCTCGTAGGTCCGGTACCCTTCCTCCGTCATCGAGGTGTCCGGCGGCCCCATGAGCCGCGGGACGCTGATCACGACCAGCAGCAGGCAGGCCGCCAGGCTGAGGCCGGCCCGGAACTTCCGGGACCGCAGGAAGGCCCTGTTTCCGCGCTTCCGGCCTTCTCCCTTCTGCGGCTCCGAAGCCCGCTCATCCAGCATCGCCATCATCTGTTCCGGCGACAGGTCCTCCGGCGCCTTCAGCTCATCGTTGTCAAATCGGTTCTTGATATAGTCAAAATCGTTCATTTTATCCCTCCAGAAACTTCCGCATCTTCGCAAGACTGCGGGACAGCCTCGAGCGCACACCGCTCGCCGTCAACCCGGTGATCTTTGCGATCTCCGAGCTGTCCAGCCCCGCAACGACCGACAAAAGCACGATATCCCGGGACTGCAGGTCGAGCTGCGACAGTGCCTCCGCCAGTTCCAGCGAACCGCCCGGATGCTCCTCCGAAGGCTGCCAGCCGGCCTGCGTCTCCATCTGAAGGTTCCTGCGGACGACGGTCTCGCGGATCCTCCTGTTGCAGCTGCCGGACAGGATCCGGTAGAGCCAGGCCGGGAAGGCTTCCGCGGACCGGACCTGGCCGATCTGCTTCCAGGCCGCGAGGATGCAGTCCGAGACCGCATCTTCCGCGTCCTCCGGGCTGCCGAGCCGGTAAAACGCATAGCGGTACAGCCGGTCTTTGTACAGACCGTACAGTTCACAGAACGCGTCCCGGTTCCCCTGTCTTGCGGATTCCACTAATCGGATCTCATTCATGGGTCACTCCATTACTACTGTGATCGGATGTTCAACCATCCGGAATACTCTGATGTGAAAGCTTTCATAAGATAAGTATATCGGCGCCGCAAAATTGTTGCAATCTTTTCGGGATTTTTTTCGATTTTGACCGGATCCGGGCACACAAAAAGGCGGTCTCCCGGTTGCAAGTTGGCCGGGACCGCCTTCAACTTCCGCTGACTCAGTCCTCCCGGATCATGAACTGGCTCTTGCTCGTGATCGTCGCGAGCAGTTCGTTCCCGACCTTGCGCCAGTAGGCATAAATGACGATCGGCTTGTCGGTCTTGGTCAGCCGGATCCGGACGTCGTTGAACAGGATCGGATTGTTGACGAAGATCCGGGCGATGAAGTTCGGCTTTTCCATGACATCCTCGACGTACGGCACCTTGAGGTCGATCGTGCCGCAGGTCGTATCGAAGGTGTAGGAGCGCGCTTCGAGGAGCTTGTGCGCCGTGAACATCTCCGTATAGCGGTCCTTCGTCCCGCGGCCGCAGTAGAGGTCGCCGACGGTCAGGCCCGGGCGAAGCTCGCTGTCCGGATCGTTGGCTTCACAGACCGCGTACAGCTGCTCCACGGACTCCGGCGCGATCTTGCCCTCCGCAGGTGCGGGCGCCGGCAAGTGCCTCGTCAGCCGGGTCAGGAATCCTTCCGGGTCAAAGCTGCTCCAGTCGTAAGCATCGATGTTGGTATTCATAAGTCCCTCCCTGATCGGTTTCACCGCTGCCGTCGCAGCAGGTATATTTAGTATATCACAATCCCGGGAATTCATAAACTGCCTCTCCCCCTCTGATTTGAAATATGTTAAAATGAGTTCGGCAATTGAACGAAACGACCCAGAGGAGATGGAGGAAAGTATGGCAGAGAACAAAAGACCGGCAGAAATGAAGAGAATCGAAACGCCGGAACTCGCTAACGCATTTATCGCAGAACAGATCGACGCCCTCAAAGCGCAGGTCGGGGACAAGAAAGTCCTCCTGGCGCTGTCCGGCGGTGTCGACTCGTCCGTCGTCGCCGCGCTCCTGATCAAGGCGATCGGAGACCGGCTCGTCTGCGTCCACGTCAACCACGGCCTGCTCCGCAAGGGAGAGCCGGAACAGGTCATCCAGGTATTTCGCAACGAACTCGGCGCGCAGCTCATCTACGTAGACGCGGTCGACCGCTTCCTGGACCAACTGGCCGGCGTCGACGATCCGGAGCAGAAGCGCAAGATCATCGGCAAGGAATTCATCGACGTCTTCGCGGAGGAAGCCCGCAAGCTCGACGGCATTGAATTCCTGGCACAGGGCACCATCTACCCGGACATCCTGGAGAGCGGTCCGGTCAAATCCCACCACAACGTCGGCGGTCTGCCGGAAGACCTGCAGTTTGAACTCGTCGAACCGGTCAAGTTCCTCTACAAGGACGAAGTCCGCGTCGTCGGCAAAGCGCTCGGCCTCCCGGACAACATGGTCTACCGCCAGCCGTTCCCGGGCCCGGGCCTCGGCGTCCGCTGCGTCGGCGCGATTACCCGCGACCGGCTCGAAGCCGTCCGCGAATCCGATGCGATCCTGCGGGAGGAATTCGCGAACGCCGGCCTCGAAGGCAAGGTCTGGCAGTACTTCACCGTGGTCCCGGATTTCAAGTCCACCGGCATCAAAGACGGTCTCCGCACCTTTGACTGGCCGTGCATCATCCGTGCGGTCAACACCCGCGACGCGGTGACCGCAACGATCGAGGAGATCCCGTATGACCTGCTGGCAAAGATCACCGACCGCATCACCCACGAGGTCGCCGGTGTCAACAGAGTCCTGTACGACGTGACGCCGAAGCCGAGCGGGACGATCGAGTGGGAGTGAGATACGAAAGCCGAAAAACCCAGTAAAATCAAGGCTTTCCGGCTTCACAAAGGTTCCTTTGATAACAATTTGATAACAGTTGCATGATCTCCCTTTATTCTCCCTATCAAGGGGTTTAAGGGTAATAGAGTCATTCTTGACGGTTTGCGACTGGAACGATCCATATTATGAAAGCCCTTCG
>CAYLSR010000040.1:264-9509 GCA_964385855.1 uncultured Mogibacterium sp. | reverse complement strand
GGCATCCGGGTGACCTTTGACGTTATTGAAGATCATAGCCGGACCTTCTTTAGTTGGCCGTTTTACGGTCCCGCCGGCGCCGATATAGCGGTAGACACCGGACAATTCTGCGTCCGGATTTACGGCTGTATCAGTTTCGATAAGCTGTCCCGGGATCGTTTTCAGAAGATCGAGGGCGGAGCGGAGGTCATTGATGGTATTATTCATTTGGTTTATTCTCCTTCTGCTAGTGCTTCGAGCATCGACATCCTGCGGTCGCACAGTGCCTGCAGACTTGCAGTCATCTCCGGTGTCAGCTTCCTGAATTTGCCGATGCCCCGTACGAATTCGCTGACAGTAATCGGTTTTTTGTTTTGAACGGTGATGCGATAGATGCCGTTCTCCATCTCCCAAAGCGGGAAGAAATTTGATCGGACCGCATTTCGTGCGACTTCGATCCCGCGTTCTGGTCCGTAGCCCCATCCGGTCGGGCAAGGGGAGAAGAGGTGCAGATACGCGAAGCCCCTCTTGCTTGCAGCCAGACCTTTCTGGACTTTTTCCACCAGATCCTTCATGTGTGAAGGTGAAGCTGTTGCGCAATATTCGACCCCGTGCATCGACATGATCAGCGGGAGATACTTCTGGTGCTGTGGTTTACCGTTAATCACGGAGCCAAGTGGGGTCGTCGAAGTACGCGAACCTAACGAGGTCGTCGAACTCCGCTGATACCCGGTATTCATGTATCCTTCGTTGTCGTAGCAGACATACAGCATCTTTTCGTTCCGTTCTGCGGAAGCGGACATGCTTTGGAAGCCGCAGTCTGCAGTCGCGCCGTCGCCTGCGAAGCAGATGACGTTGATGTCCTCGCGGCCCTGACGCTGGTACATGTGCGAAACACCGGACATGATGGACGACACATTGTCCAGAAGAGAGATGTGCACAGGGATCTTCATGCCGTTGCTGAAATTCCAGCCGACAACACCGGCACCCGCCATGCATCCCGGCGGGATCGAAACGACCGTATCCGGTCCGGCGATGGACAGTACGGTACGAAGGAGCAGTTCTCCGCCGCATCCCTGGCAGGCGGACATTCCCGGAGTCACGACATCCGGAGATTCTCTCAATACATCGATATAACTCATGTCTTGCACCTCCTCAGTCCGTAAAATACCACTCGGTCTCTCCGGCGCCATGCTGCTCCTTGCATGCATCCAGCCTGCGGATCGTTCCGAGGATGTGGTTCAGCGGGATATCTGCCCCGCCAAGTCCGCCGATCACAGAGAAGTTATAGTAGTCCTCTTTTGCATTTGCTACCGCTGCGCAGACCTCCATGTACATCGGACCTGTCCGCCAGCCAAAGCAGCAGCTTCGGTCAATGACGGCAAATGCCTTCTTTCCGGCAAGCGCTTCCCGGATCCTTTTTTCCGGGAACGGGCGTGTGAATCTCAGCCTGATGAGGCCTGCGCGGATCCCGGCTTCCCGGGCGATGTCGACCGCATCTTTTCCCGTGCCGCTCATGCCGCCGATCGTGATGATCGTTACTTCCGCGTCGTCGTTTCGGTATTCCTCGATCAGACCGCCATAGGAACGACCGAAAGTCTCAGAGAATTTGCGGTCGGTTTCTTCGATCACTTCCAGAGCCTTTTCCATACCATCCAGATGGCTCTTTCTGTAGTGCATCAGAAGTGGTCCCGGGGTCATCGGATCCATCGCCATTGGATGATCCGGATGGAGGACATATTCTGGAATGACCGTCCGCGGAAGGAATGCATCCACCGTCTCCTGCGGAGGTATATCAACGCCCTCTGTAAGGTGCGAGCTGTAGAATCCATCGTAACAGACATTCATCGGGATCCGCACATCCGGGTGCTCTGAGATCATATAACCCTGGATGATCATGTCGAGGATCTCTTGATTGCTGTCGCAGAACATCTGGATCCACCCTGCATCGCGGACGCACATGGCATCCTGCTGGCCGCTCCAGACGGTCCCTGGCGAGCACATCTCTCTCGTTGCAAGTGCCATGACGAGCGGGAAGCGCATAGTGGACATCCGGATATACGGTTCATACATCAACGCGAGTCCTTGCGCAGCCGTTGCGGTGAATGCTCTGCCGCCTGCAGCAACTGCACCTTGTACAGCGCTCATCGAAGAATGCTCGCACTCCACCTGGATCATATCGGAATCGATCTCACCGTTTGCGACCATGGAAGCCAGACATTCAACCACAGAAGACTGCGGTGTGATCGGGTAGGCTGCGATGACATCCGGTTTGCAGAGTGCAGCACCATAGGCAGCAGCATAATTGCCTGTCAGAGCCTGAATATTCTTTTTCTCGCTCATGCCTCAGCACCTCCTTCCGGAACCATCGCAATTGCCTTCTTCGGACATTCATGGGCACAAATGCCGCAGCCCTTGCAGTAATCATATGAAATATAGTATTTTCCGTCTTTGCCATAGATCGAGCGGACAGGGCAGAGCGTCAGGCAGATGCCGCACTCGATGCATTTTGTTTTATCCATGACAGGACGGACGATCCGCCAGCTTGCGGTATCCAGGACATACATCCCTTCATCACCGATCGGCGTCCTGAAAGTTCGGTCAGCCATTGTTACCTCCTATAGAATAGTCGCTGCTAGTAGCAGATTTCTGTGATGTTCACTGTATTATAGGCCTTTTCTGCGGCAAGACGATTTTTCTCCCCAAAGGCAGCCTCAATTTCTCCGAAAAGAAGATCGCGGTCAATGCCGATTTGCTCCCCGTATACTTTGCAGAAAGCCCCGAGCATAGCTGTGTTCGGGATATTCCGGCCAATCAGGTCTTCGGAGATTCCGGAAGCATCGACAGTTGCGACGCTTGCAGCGCTTTTCGGAAGGCGAAGATCCTCGAGCGCTTTCGTTGTGTTTATCATTACGACACCGTTTTCCTTGAGACCGTCGTAAGTCGCTGGGAGCGGGATCAGCGAATCATCCATGATGATCAGAGCATCAGGTTCGTAGATCTGCATCTTTCTTCGGATCGGCTCTTCTGACAGGCGAAGATACCCGAAGACCGGTGATCCCTTACGCTCGACTCCGAAGAAGGGAATAAACTGTCCATAAATACCGCCGGACACTGCGGCTTTGACAATGATTTGGGATGCCTTGACGACTCCCTGGCCACCGCGTCCGTGTAAACGTATTTCTTTCATGAAAACCTCCTGCTTAAGGTTGCAACAAAGCGGACGGCAGAGGATAATCTGCCGTCCGCTATGGTAGACATTGCTATCGTATGAATTAACGAAACAACAGTCACATATCTTTATCCACTAACGTTGCTTTCTGTGTAGGACACTATACTTCCTTCTGATCCTTCATTCCAAGGTTCTTGTTTTCATCACCTGGCTTGAATGTCAGAATCTTATATGTTCCGACAGTCAGCAGCGGGATACCGAAGGAGATCATGCACAGGATCGACATGGTACCGTATCCTTTATCAATAAGAGCGATGATACCGATTCTCGACAGAAGGATCGCACCGACGAGGTAAATCAGCGTGATGCCGAGGCGGCCCTTCTGGGTCAGCGGCTTTCTGCCCATTTCAACAAACTGCTGGTCAAATCTATCGGCGATCGAGTTGATAACGCCGCAGGCAGTAGCAATCAGCGTCCAAGAAACGACGATCGTGAAGATTACAACGACAGGCTTGCTGACACCTTCCATCATGACGAGCCAAGGAATGGTCGCGCTGAACACTTCTTCCGACGGATAGTAAGCCATCATAGCAAGATATGATAATGCCCACGGAATGATAATGATGAATCCAGCAATCGCGCCGGAGAGAAGAGCCTGCTTACGGGTGGTCTGCGATTTCAGAGTGAACAGCGTAGTAGTGAACGGCTGCAGGTTATAGCCCGCATACAGGACTGCGATCCAGAGGATTGCAAAGAACCCGGTATTGGTTCCAGGATCCAGATAACTTGTGTCGCCCTCTGCGAAGACTCTGGCGATATTATCTGTTCTGCCACGGATCGCAAGTATTGCGAAGATGATATAGCTGACGTACATAATGATCGCGCCCCAGACTTCGACTTTTTCAAGGAGCGCTTTTCCCCAGTAACCAACAACTGCTGCGACAATGACGATAATGATAACACCGGCCATATACGGCAGTCCGATCGTCTGCTGGAAAACATTGCCGATCGCAGATGACATGACGCTCATGACTAGGATGGCGAGAACCAGGTTGGTGATATCGAAGACATATGCTAAAGGCCCGCCATATACTTTGATGTGCGATCTGTAGTCATATCTCTTGTAAAGTCTGGCGATTTCAAAGAGAACCATCGCAATAAGGGAGAAAACGATCGCGATACAAAGGCCAACGACCCAGCCTTTTGCACCGAATCTGCCGCCGTACTGAACGATTTCACGACCGGTCGCAAACCCGCCGCCGATCATAACGGACATAAGGACGAAACCAGGGTTAAAATAAATTTTTAACCAGTTTGTTTTTTCTTTTTCCATTTCAAACTCCTTCCTCAAATAATCCCAGAATTCATAAAACACATTTCATTCATGTGCATTTTCTTTTCTGTTTTTTACTGCTCTAACAGTATTTCTACCATCCTGTCATCCGGATTGAGCAGTTCAATGTCAGTCTTTTTCTGAAGCTCATTCATAAAATATGGGAAGTGAGTACATCCCATGATGATGACTTCTGCTTCACATGCCGCAAAGAATTTGAGAAGATCTTCTAAGCCAAACTTTTCAATTATTTCTTTAGGAGGGGTTTTGGCTTCGACTTCAATAGGGAAGAGGACGGTCCCGGCACCAATAACCGTAGCGTCCATATTTGCTTCAATGATCGCTCTTTCGATCCCGGCAAGCCCTTGGCTGTTTCCGGCCATAACGGCAAGAGTATTGTGCTTCTTTGCATAATCACCGTAAGCCATCAGCGGAGTAACGATTTTAACACCTAACTCTTTTGAAAGGGACGGGAAATCGATCGTTGAACTTAAGGAGTTGCAATATACCATAACAGAATCCATGCCGTCAGCAATTGCTTCCTTGAGCAGGCCTCTGATCCGCTCAGTTCGGACTTCAAGCGGCTGCATCTGGAACTGGGTCTGTTCACGCGCAGTAACAACAACAGAGTACTTCTTCGTTTTAATTCCTCTGGCGGTCAGCATGTCTGCTCCCATCTGCGCATCTCCGTCTGATGCAAGGACACCGATCATAAGGTCTTCTTTCATAATCGAGATTCTCCTTTCAGATTGTTCTGTAGCAATGGTAGTAATGAATTAAGGGGTGCGCGCCCGATTGTTTCGATATACGAAATGCCGTTTCCATATCTTACCTTTTTATATCACACTTTTACGGGGTTGTAAATAGATTTTCAAAAAATAGTTCTTTATAGAAAATGGCACTTCTCAAAACGAATTATTTGGTCATAATCTATTGACATTTTTCCTATAGCCGATATAATTAAGATAATTCCACATAGCGAAATGCCGTTTCGCATAATGTTCGTCCTGCCGTTTCCAATATGTGACGAACAGTACAAAAATGTTATTTGTTTGATGATTTCGGTTCTGCGAAAGGAGAAACCAATATGAAATACAGATTTGCTGACAGAATGGACGGGCTCTTTGGTTCTGCTGTCAGGAACCCGCTGTTTGAAGATCCGGAATTGATCTCTTTGGCCCCAGGTAAACCGGAAGGCAGCGTTTTTCCTGCAGAAGAGCTGATCCCAATCGCTACTGACGTTCTGCTAAAGTATCGAGAAGTTGCTCTGCAGTACAGTGATACAGAAGGGCTTTATGAACTCCGTGATTTGATTGCAAAGCAGAGAATGGCAGCTGCAGGTGTCGATTGTACAGCGGAGGACATCACACTGACATCCGGTTCACAGGAAGCAATCGAGATGGCAGCGAAGATCTTCATCAATGAAGGCGACACCATCATTGTTGAGGATCCTAGCTATGTAGGTGTATACAATGCGTGGAAACCATATAACCCGAAATATGTTGGTATCCCGATGGATGAGGATGGGATGCGTATGGATGCGCTTGAGGAAGTCCTCAAAACGACGCCGAACGCTAAGATGATCTATACGATCCCGGATTTTCAGAATCCAACCGGAATCGTGATGAGTGATGATCGCAGGAAGAAGCTTGCTGAGCTTGCTGCTGAGTATCAGATCCCGGTCATCGAAGATGGTCCATATTCGGATCTCTACTATTATGGTGAAAGACATCCATCCATAAAAAGTTTCGACAAAGATGGGTGGGTCGTAAATTTTGGCTCTTTCTCCAAGATCTTCTGCCCTGGCTTCCGTCTCGCATGGGTATGCGCGGATCCTGTCATCCTCGAAAAATTCCAGCTTTGCAAACAGGGATCCAACCTGCAGTGCAGCACATTCGATGAGATGCTAGCGTTGGAATACATGAAGAAACATGATATCAATGAGCATATCGAGCATGTCCGCGCGATGTACAAAGAACGCAGGGATACAATGGTCGAATGCATCGAAAAGTATTTCCCGGCGGATGTTAAGCACACATCGCCGATGGGAGGATTCTTCCTGTGGCTGGAACTTCCAGAAGGGATCGATACAGGTGAAATGCTGACAGAGGCTTGCCTTAAATACAAGGTTGGATATGTTCAGGGAGAAGGATTCTTCTGTGAACCTGGCAGAAAGAATTTCATCCGTCTCAGCTATTCTTATGCAAGCCCGGAGAAGATTGAAGAGGGAATGAAGCGCCTCGGGAATCTCCTCACGAAATACTATAAATAGCTGACGAGGTGAAAAGCAGCAGGTTGCGAAAAATAGCCTGTGCAGCAGAAAGGAGTAGAAAATGCTTCAGCTTAAATTCTACGGGATCGGCGGACAGGGCGTCGTAACAGGCGCTAAGGTGCTGTCCAAAGCTGTATCCTTGTATGAAGATGAATATGCGGTAACTGTACCATCGTATGGACATGAAAGAAGAGGTGCTCCGGTATATACGAGTGTGATTGTGGATAAAGAGCCGGTCCTTTTGAATTCGTTCGTTTATGAACCGGATGTTGTCATCGTATTTGACACGACGCTGCCGCAGAAAAACGTCAACGTGGCAGAAGGAATCCACGAAGGTACTGTTCTGGTGTTGAATACAGATGATGAGAAAGTTGCGGCTGAATTCAAGGCTATGGGATTCCAAAAGGTACTTTTCGCAGACGGATCAGGTATTGCTCAGAAATACATCGGAAGAAACATCCCGAACAGTTCTATGCTTGGAGCAATTGCTAAAGCCGGGGTCTGCAGCATTGATTCAATAGCGAAAGCAGTGAAAGATACTTTTGGAAAGAAAGCAGGTGACAAGAATGCAGACTCAGCAAGAGAAACCTACGAGACGACTCGTGAGATGTAGTATACTCGGCCCGGTCGCGACGGAGTTTACCAGTGCGAATACCGGAAGCTGGCGGCAGGAGCGCCCGGTCGTCGATTTCGATGCGTGCATCAAATGTGGGACATGTGCAAGATTCTGTCCGCCGGGAATCATAACAATCGATAAGACAGTGAAAGAATGCGTGTCCTTTGACTGGAATTATTGCAAGGGCTGTGGGATCTGTGCCAATGAATGCCCGAAGCACTGCATAACTATGGTGCCGGAAGGGAGTGAGTAATAATGCCAAAGATGATGTTTGACGGGAACGGCGCTGCAGCGGAAGCGATGCGTCTTACCAGGCCGGATGTAGTTGCGGTGTATCCGATCACACCGCAGTCATCGATCTCGGAAACGATGGCGGAATACGTGGATTTTGGCAGACTTGATGCTGAATACATCCGCGTGGAATCAGAGCATTCAGCGATGTCTGCGTGCGTAGCAGCAGCCATGACCGGTGTCCGGACGACAACGGCGACAGCATCACAGGGGCTCGCTCTGATGGGAGAAGTCCTCCCGATGGCTTCCGGCTTGCGACTTCCAATCGTGATGCCTGTCGTGAATCGCGGTTTGTGTGCTCCGTGGACTCTCCAGTGTGAGCACGGTGATACAATGGTGATGAGAGATCATGGCTGGATGCAGTTCTTCTGCCAGAACGTTCAGGATATCGTGGATCTGGTCTTTATCGCTGTAAAGGCGGCGGAGGACGAAAGGGTCCTCTCTCCAGCGATGGTTTGTCTTGATGGTTTCTTCCTGTCCCACTCGATGCAGAAAATCGATATGCCGACACAGGAAGAAGTAGATGAATTTATCGGACCATATGTCCCGAAAAACCTGATTCTCGATACTGAGGATCCAATGTTCTGCTGTGACCTGACCGGCCCTGAAGACTGGACGGAAATGAGATATCAGCAGAAGATCGGTCTGGACAACGCACAGACAGTTGTTGCGGAAGTAATGGCGGAATTCGAAAAGAAGTTTGGCCGCAAACTGCAGCAGGTAGAAGCATATAGACTTGACGATGCTGAGGTCGCGCTTGTCGCGCTCGGTTCGATGTGCGGAACGGCGAAATATGTTGTCAACAGGATGAGAGCACAGGGGAAAAAGGTGGGACTTCTCAAGATCGTGCAATACAGACCATTTCCGGATGAACTCGTTAAGGAAGCGCTTAAGAATGTCGCGGTCGTCGGAGTGTTCGATAGGAGCAGCTGCCTTGGCAGTGACGGACCGGTGATGATTGATGTGAAATCTGCGATGTGGGGTTGCGGAAATGACTTTCGCCATTATGTTGGAGGACTTGGCGGAAGAGATGTTCCGGCGTTCAATATCGAAAAGATCTACAATGAGCTTTTGGAGATCAATGCCGGCACAAGAACGGAGCATACGGAATGGATCGATCTTAAGGCGGATCCGATGAACATAAGGCAGGTGACGAAATATGTTAGAGATTAAGCATGAATCTAAGGGTCTGGTATCTCACGGCGTAAGTACCTGTCACGGCTGCGGTCTGGAGATCGTCATGAGAAAAGTGATGGAAGCGCTGGATGAGGATGTCATCGTCCTGATCCCGCCGGGGTGCGCGGCGACATTTTCCGGATTCTGCAGCGAAACGAATCTCAAGGTCCCGGGCTATCAGGGAAATCTCGAGAATACTGCTGCGAGCGCGTCCGGCGTTCGGGCTGCGCTGAACCGTAAAGGGAACTATCATACGACAGTGCTTTGTTTTGCGGGTGACGGCGCGACGGTTGATATCGGACTACAGTCGATGTCCGGCGCCTTTGAGAGAGGCGATAAGATCATGTATAAAAGGTTGACTTCCATTCCGCGCATAAGACCGTCAGTGGAGTCCATGGCGATGGTG